>CAYTMB010000058.1:0-11164 GCA_964438465.1 uncultured Rhodovulum sp.
CCTCCTGTCCGTGAGGCCTGCCTCGACATCATGATCTCGATGAAGGGTGACCGAAAGCCATGTCCTTCATCAGGACTGCTCTGTGCGGCTTGTGCATCTCGCCGACTATACCAATGCGGTAACCGCGGTTTCATGGATAGAATTATCCAGATAAACATTTCAATATATTTAAATAAAAGGCAACGTTAAAAAACAATATCTTGGACATATTCTAGTTCATTGCTTGGCGGCCTGTAGCCAAAGCTTCTTCGTAATTGAGTGGGCGGCAGGCCAAAAGCCTGCTTGATGTGGCGAGAGAAATGAAACTGGCTCTTGTAGCCGCAGCGGAAGGCGATCTCAGAACAGGATAGCGACGTCGATTGCAGATATCCCCGCGCCTGTTCGGCCCGGATCGACCACAGGTCGCGCATGGGGGACTGGCCGAAATGCCTGCCGTAGACGGCCACCAGATGCGTCGGCGCCAGCGCGGCGACATTGGCCAGATCGGTCAGCGTGATGTCCTCGGCAAACCGTCGGAGCATGTATTGCCGCAGCCGCAGCAGTGAGGCGGGAATCCCGGATTCGCTTTCCCTGCCGCCGCTCTCGAAAAAATAGGTCCCGAACAGCGACTGGCCGAGCGCGTTGCGCAGGTCGTTGCGCACGCCTTCCGATTCAAGGCCGAGGTCGAGGCCCAGCTGCAGGATCTGGCGCATCATGTCGGAAACGGGAAGCTTGCGCTTCAGGGCGGACCCGGTCTGGCCCGCCTCCTGGCCGAGCTTCGTCGGGCGCGCCTCGCACCATGAGATCCTAGCCGTAAGGTGCTTCTGGTATGTGATGGTCAGGGACTCGGAGTTGATGACCATCGCGCTTTCGCCCGCGACGATGGGCAGGCTCTGGTCGTCGAAATCGACCGTGGCCGCGCCGCTGTGCAGCAGGAGAAGCGTCGCATAGCTGCCGCGGAGGGGGCCATAGATCCCGCCCGACGGGTAGGTGAACTCGCCAAAGACGAAGCCGCCCTGGACGTCGATCAGCGACTCCAGCCTCATCACTACCCCTCGCGCCAAATTCGTAATTTCAGGCAAATAATAAGTGAGGGCAGGCATTCCTGTAAAGCGGGATATGCGAGAGTGTCGACACGCATACAGTCCAGCCGAAGAGCCAGAAAGTCAATGTTTTCCACTATAGACAGCCAGAAGAGGGCGTCGGAGCTGCCCAGAGATTGCAGCTTCAGCGAAAGCGATTGGCATATCCTCGCCGGATTCTGGCACCCTGTGGCCTACGCGCACGAAGTTTTGGACAAGCCGGTTCGGGTTCGTCTTCTCGATGTCGACATGGTCGTGTTCCGCACTTCCGACGGCGTGGGCGCCGCCCGGGACCTGTGCCCGCATCGCGGCACCAGACTGAGCCAGGGCTGGATTCAAGATGATCAGCTGGTGTGCCCGATGCACGGGCTCCATTTCGGCAGGGACGGGCGCTGCACCCGCGTTCCCTCGATGGGGGAGGCTCAGCGCATCCCGGCCAAGATGCGCCTGCAATCGGCACTGGTCGAGGAGCGCTACGGCCTGATCTGGGTCTGCCTCAAGCCAGAGCCGATCTGGCCGCTGCCGGACTGGCCCGGCATCCGCGACCCCGCGCTGCGCAAGGTCCATGTGCCCTATGACACCTGGAAGGCCGCCGCGAGCCGCCATGTCGAGAATTTCAACGATCTGGCGCATTTCCCCTGGGTCCATATCCAGACCTTCGGCGGCGACCGCAAGGCGCCGGTGCCGGACTACGAGGTGGAGACAACGCCGTGGGGCCTCACCTTCGACTTCCCCTACCGGGAGGGCTTCAACCGCTTCAAGGACGGGGTCGAAGGGAGCGAGCGCGACGTTATCTACACCTATGAGATGACCTGGCCCTTCTCGACCCTGATCATCATCGCTCCGGTCGACTCGGAGATGCGCTTCTACTTCGCCGATACCGTCTGCCCGGTCTCGGCGCGTGAATCGCGGATCTTCCAGGTCCTGACCGATACCAGCGGCGATCCAGACACCGACTACTGGCTCCACGACGCCCATATGATCAACCACGAGGACCGCCCCATGGTCGAGGAGCAGCGGCCCGAGGACCTGCCGCTCGACCTGACCGCCGAGATGCATATCCCCGCCGACCGCATGTCGCTCGAGTATCGCCGGGGGCTGGCGCGCATCTTCGGCCTCGGCGCCCCGATCGCAAGCTGAGGACCGGCCCATGTCTTCGCTCGAGGTGGAGGTGGCGGCCTGCCGGACGGCCGGAGAGGTGACCGTCGTGGAACTGCGGGCGCCGTCCGGCGCGGCGCTGCCCGCCTTTACCGCAGGGGCCCATCTCGACGTGCATCTGCCCGGAGGGCTGGTGCGGCAGTATTCGCTGTGGAACGATCCGGCCGAGACCAGGCGCTATCTGATCGCGGTGCGGCGGCTCGAGGCCGGACGCGGCGGCTCGCGTGCGGTATCGGAGCTCGGCGCCGGCGACCGCCTGACGGTCAGCGCGCCGCGCAACGCCTTCGCTCTTGATGAGCAGGCGTCGCAATCGGTCCTGCTGGCCGGGGGGATCGGGATCACGCCGCTGATGGCGATGGCGCATCGCTTGGCGGCCATCGGCGCGGGGTTCGCGCTGCACTACCGCGCCCGCCCCGAAGCCGCCGCGCTGGTAGAGGACATCGCTTCGACCTCATGGGCGTCGCGGGCCTCGTTTCATTTCGACGGCCGCGACGAGGATTTCGACATGGCCAGCGTCATCGGCCCCTATGCCGCAGGGCGGCATCTCTACGTCTGCGGCCCCGAGGGCTTCATGGCCGCCGCCCGGGGCGCGGCCATCGATCCGGCGCTGGGCTGGCCCGACGAGGCCGTGCATATGGAGCACTTTTCCGCGGTGCCTGCAGCCGGCGGCGCGACATTCCGGGTGCAGACCGCCCGGGACGGGCGCTGGTTCGACGTTCCCGAGGACCGCACCATTCTCGAGGTGCTGGTCGAGGCGGGATTCGACATTCCAAGCTCCTGCGAGCAGGGCGTATGCGGGACCTGCCGCACAGGCGTCCTGTCGGGAACGCCCGACCACCGCGACCTGTGCATGACCGCAAAGGAACGCGCCTCCAACCGCTACATCGCGCCCTGCTGCTCGCGATCCCTGACTGCCGAACTCGTTCTCGATCTCTGAGGTCGTTCCGGTCCCTTCTCCACACTCCCCTTGCAAACAGGAAGCCAGACGCCGTGATCCAGCAATCCATCCATCGCCGCCCGCTCCTGTCGCTGATGCGAGCAGCGGCGACCCTGCCGCTGCTCGCCTCGCCGGCGCTGGCCGAGCCCCCGACAAGCCTGAACGTGGCTGTCATCATCGCCTCGGGACCCGAGTCCGCCTATGACGGAACCTTCCTCGACGCTCTTGGCGCGGTGGCGGAGGAGGCGCCGCACGATCTGGACATCACCTACCGAGTCTCCGACCCGCTCTGGGGCGACGACGCCGAGCGCGCCATGCGGCTTTTCGCCGAGTCCGGCCGGTTCGACATGATCTGGGCCCATTCGAGCTACAGCGACCAGGTCAAGGCGCTGATGAGCGAGTTCCCCGAGGTCATGTTCGTGGTTGCGGGCTCCGGCAACGAGGGGCTCGGCGGCAACCAGCACTGGGTCTACAAGCGCGTGCACGAGCCGGCTTATCTGATCGGCGTCCTTGCCGGGGCGGCGACACAGAGCGATGTGATCGGCGTCATCGGCACCTACCCGGCAGATGACGTGAACGATGAGATGAACGCCTTCATCGCCGGCGCCAAATCCGTCAATCCCGATGTCAGGGGCAAGGTCGCCTTCGTCGAGAGCTGGTATGATCCGGCCAAGGCCGCCGAGCTCATGAAGGCGCAGAACGCCGCCGGAGCGGATATCATCTTCACGCTGGCGAACAACTTCGCCCCCTGTGAGGAGCTTCAGATCCTCTGCGTCGGCAACTTCCGCGACGACTCCGCCCGCTCGGCGCGTTTCCTTTCGGCGCCCCTCGCTCTTTGGGGAGCCGATATCCGCCGGGTGGTCGAGGACTGGTATGACCACAAGAGCGATGGCACCCCCTTCGCGGGCTCGACCGATCCGGTCTGGCTGAGCATGGCTGAGGGCGGGTCGGCGGTGGCCCCCCTTGGCGATCGCGCGGCGCTGATTCCGCCCGAGGCGGTTGCGGCGTTCGAAGCGGCGGTTCAGGCCTACGAGGCCGGCACGCTGACCATTCCGCTGATCACCGACCTTCCGGTCTCGGAATAGGCGTGGCGATGATCGAGGATTCCGCCCACGTCGCTGCCTTCGCCTCTGCCGAAGCGCCCGAGATCCTGCGCGCCGAGGGGCTGTCCCGGCGCTTCGGCGCCGTCCTCGCCAATGACCGCATCGATCTCGTCATCCGGCAGGGAGAGCTGCACTGCCTCTTCGGCGAGAACGGCGCCGGGAAGTCCACGCTTTCGGCCTGCCTTTACGGCTACCAGCGTCCCGACGCCGGCCGGATCATCGTCGGGGGGAGGGAGGTCTCCTTCGCCTCGCCGGCGGACGCCATCGCCTGCGGCATCGGGATGGTCCACCAGCACTTCGTCCTCGTCGAGCCGATGACCGTGCTCGAGAACGTCGTCCTCGGAACGCAGAAGACGGGGCTTCGCCTCAGCACCACCGACGCCCGGCGCAAGCTGGCGGCTCTCTGCGCCGACTTCGACATTCCGATGCGGATCGACGCCTTCATCTGGCAACTGTCCACGGGCGAGCAGCAGTGGGTGGAGATCCTGAAGGCGCTGTTCCTCGACGCACGGATCCTGATCCTGGACGAGCCGACCGCCGTCCTCACCCCGCAGGAATCGGAACGTCTGTTTGCGCTCATCCGGGTGATGCAGAGCCGCGGCATCTCGATCGTGATCATCACCCACAAGATGGCCGAGGTCCTTCAGACCGACCGCGTCACCGTGCTGCGTAAAGGGCGGCGGATCGCCACTGTCGAGACCGCCGCCACCACGGCGCGGGAGCTGACCGAGCTCATGATCGGGCGCGAGGCGCCTCCGCCCACCGTGCGCGGCGCGGGCAGACCGGGCGAGGTGGCCGTCGAGGCGGCCTCGCTGACGGCGATCGGGAACTGGGGCGAAAAGCTGGTGGATGAGGTGTCCCTGACAGTGCGGCAGGGCGAGATCCTCGGGGTCGCCGGGGTCGCCGGCAACGGGCAGAAGCCGCTTCTCGACCTGCTGGCCGGCGTGCGCCGCCCCCATGGCGGAACCATCGCCGTGGGCGGGAGACGGCTCGAGGGGCAAGGCTCCGCGACCTTCATGGCGGCGGGCGTCGGGCTCATCCCCGAGGACCGTTTCGCCGAAGGGCTGATCGGCGGCTTCTCGATCGCCGAGAACGTCATCCTCGGCAGCCAGCGCAGCGCCGATCTGCGGCGAGGGATGCAGATCGACCGCGCCAAGGTCACCGCCCGGGCCGAGAAGGCCATGGCTGACTATTCCATCGCGGCGCGAGGCATCGAGGCACCGGTGCGCGAGCTCTCGGGCGGCAACGCCCAGAAGGTGATCCTTGCGCGGGAACTGGCGCAGGCGCGCGTTCTGCTGCTGGCCAACCAGCCGACCCGCGGGCTCGATCTCGGGGTGGTCGCGACGGTGCACGAGCGTCTGCTCCAGAAGCGCGCCGAGGGCTGCGCGATCATCCTCGTCTCCGAGGATCTCGGGGACCTCATGTCGCTATGCGACCGGATCGCGGTGATGTTCGCCGGCAGGATTGTGGCCACCCTTGACGCCGAAACCGCGGACATCCGCCGGATCGGCGCGCTCATGGCCGGCGAGACGGGAAAGGCCGCATGACCCACGCCCCCATCCGCCTAGTCCCCCGCACGGAGCCGGAACCGGGCTGGACGGCGGCGCTCTATCTCGGTGCCGCAGCCATCGGCCTTCTGTCCATGACCGCCCTCGTGCTCTTCACCGACGCCTCGATTCCCGACGCCATCGGCGCGCTGATCAGCGGAGCGGTGGGAAGCCGCACGGCGATCCTCGCGACGCTGGTGGCGGCGACGCCGCTCATCTTCACCGGGCTCGCCACCGTGATCGCCTATCGCGCGGGGGTCTGGAACATCGGCCAGGAAGGTCAGGTTCTGGCCGGAGCCATGGCGGCCTGGCAGGCGAGCCTCTTCGTGGCCGGGCTCCCCCCGGTCCTCGCCATTCCGATCTGCATCATCGCCGGAGCGGCCGGCGGCGCCCTTCTGGGCGGGCTTGCGGGATGGCTGCGGACACGCTTCGGCGCCAACGAGATCGTCTCGACAGTGATGCTGAACTATCTCGTCGCGTACTTCCTGTCCTGGCTTCTCGGCTCTGCCTGGGCGGCGACGGGCGACTCGGTCAACTACCAGCAGACCGCACTTCTGCCCGAAAGCCTGTGGCTGCCCCTGCTCGGGGTGGGCGGCAAGCTGCATCTCGGCTTCGTCCTCGGCCTTATCTGCGCGCTCTGGCTCTCCTACGTACTGTCGCGCACGCCGCTTGGCTACGAAATCCGGGCTATGGGCGACAACCCGACGGCTCTGGGCCAGCGCGGCGCCGACACGCGCAAGGTGATCCTGCTCGTCATGCTGATGAGCGGCGGGCTGGCCGCCATGGCGGGCGTCGGAGAAGTCTTCGGCGTCACCCACCGCGTGACGTCCAGCAACATGACCGGGCTCGGCTTCAGCGGCATCATCATCGCGATGATCGGCAACCTCACGCCCAGAGGAACCGTCCTCGCGGCGCTGTTCTTCGGCGGGCTGAGCTCGGGGGCGCTCTTCATGAACGTGATGACCGGCGTGCCGGCGGCGCTGATCACGGCGGTCCAGGGGATCGTGCTGATCCTGTTTCTGATCGCGGGCGTGCTGTCGCAGTTTCGTCTGGTGAGAGGCTGACCATGAGCGATCTTCTGCAAAACGGCCTGTTCATCAGCATCCTTGCGGCGACGATCCGGATCGCGACCCCGCTGCTGATCTCGGCCATGGGCGAGCTTCTGACCCAACGCGCCGGAATCTGGAATCTCGGGATCGAGGGCACGATGCTGGCTGCGGCCTTCGCGGCCTCGGTCGTCGTGCTCTCAACGGGATCGGTGACGCTGGCGACGCTGGCCGGGGTAGGCGCCGGGGCGGTCGCGGGGCTGCTGACCGCTTTCATGACGGTCACGCTGCGGCTGAACCACTTCATCACCGGGCTTGCGGTCAACCTGCTGGCCGCCGGGGGCACCCTATTCCTCTTCCGCAGCCTCTATGGCGGCCAGGTGCAGCCGGGGATCGCCGGCTATGCGAGCCACGCCATCCCCGTCCTGTCCTCGATCCCCATCATCGGGCCGGTGATCTTCGACCAGCGGCTGCTCACGTGGGGCGCCTTTCTTCTTGTGCCGCTGGTCTGGTGGTTCCTTTTCCGCACCCGCTACGGGCTTGAGCTGCGCGCCCTCGGCGAGAACCCCAAGGCGCTGGAAACGCGGGGGCTGTCCGTCACGCCGAGGTTCTATCTGGCCTGCATCGCCGGCAGCATGCTGACCGGGCTCGCCGGAGCTTTCCTCCTCCTCGGCATGTCCGACCGCTTCATCCCGAACCTCTCGGGGGGGCGGGGCTGGCTGGTGGTGGTGGCCATCGTCGCGGGGAACTGGCGCGTGGGGGGCGCCTGTATCGCCGTTCTGGTCTTCGCCCTGCTCGAGGCCGTCGCCGCCCATGCTCAGGTGTTGGCGCTGCCGGTGCCGCATCAGCTGCTTCTGGCGCTGCCCTATCTTGTCTCGATCCTGCTCCTGACGATGACGAGCTTCCGCTCCGGCCAGCCGTCCCGCCTGGGAGTTCCCTATTTCCGGTTCTGAAGAGGTATGTCGATGGACCATGAAACCGATGCCGTCTTCGACAACTGGCATCCGATCTCGGCGCTGATGGACGTTCCGGCGGCTGGCGAGCCCGACGCCACGACCCTGCTTCTGGGCGTCCCCGTGAACTACGGGCGCAATTCCGCCGGTGCCGTCCGGGCCAGCCGGAGCGACAGCCGCGCCGCCTTGCCCATGCTGCAGCGCCACGGGTTCCTCTGGGTATCGCTGGGCAATCCTCCGGCGGACGTCTTTCCGATGCCCGAGATGGACGAGCCCGACCGGACCTTCGTCTCGGCGGGGCCGGTCGGGGTGGCGGTCTCGGCCCCCCGCGCCGTCGAGAACTTCCTCGACATGGGGCATTTTCCCTTCGTCCACACCGGCATCCTGGGCGAGGAGCCGCATACGGAGGTCAAGGACTACGAGGTGGAGGTTTCGGTCGACCGGGACGAAGTCCTCGCCACCAAGTGCCGCTTCTTTCAGCCGAGGGCCACCCTTGCCTCAAGCGAGGGGGCGGACGTCGAATATGTCTACCGCGTGCCGCATCCCTATTGCGCAGTCCTCTACAAGTCCGCGCCCGGGACCGACGGCCGGATGGACGTCATCGCGCTCCTCGTCCAGCCGATGACGGAAGAGAGCATCCGCGCCCACATGCTGCTGAGCGTCATCGACGAGGCGAGCTCCCAGACCGCGCTGCGCCGGTTCCAGCAGATCATCTTCGGTCAGGACAAGCCTATCCTGGAGAACCAGTATCCCAAGAAGCTGCCGCTCGATCCACGTGCGGAGACCCCGATCCGCGCCGACATCGCGGCCATTTCCTACCGCCGCTGGCTTGGCTCCAAGGGGGTGGCCTACGGCGTCATCCCGCAGACTGCGAACTGAGCGCCGGACCGCTCGAAGGAACGATCATGACCGCCACCCAGACCGGGGACTGGTTCCCCGTCGCCTCCAGCCATGAACTGCCGTTTCGCCATGTCATGCAATCGCAGCTCTTGGGGCAGGAATTCGCCATCTGGCGGGCCGATGACGGCGCCGTCAACATCTGGGAGAACCGCTGCCTGCATCGCGGTGTACGCCTGTCCATCGGCGTGAACGACGGAGCGGAGCTGAAGTGCCAGTATCACGGCTGGCGCTACGCCAACCGCAGCGCCGCCTGCACCTACATCCCCGCCCATCCGGCGAACGCCCCGGCCCGCACCATCACCAACCGGACCTTCGCGATGGTCGAGGCGGGGGGCCTTGTCTGGACGAGCCTCTCGGGCGGCCCGTTCAGCGATCCGCTGGCGGGGCAATCCGGGCGGCCGCTGCGGGCGATCCCAGTTGAGGCTCGGCCCGAAGCCGTGCGCGCGGCGCTGCAGAAGGCGTCCCTCGCGAGCAGCCTCAGCGACATCGGCGCGGGCGGCCTTCGGCTCGCGCTGTCGGGCGCCGAGGGGCACGGCCTCATCCTCTTCGTGCAGCCGGTCGACGCCGGCCGCGCGGTGATCCGCGGCCTGCTGACCGGCGCCGAAGGCCGCGATCTGTCCCCGCTGCGCCTGATCAACCGCCAGCTTGAGCGGCTGCGCGCCCGCATCGAGGCCGAGGCGCTCCGGGAGCCCGCGCCCGCGCCGATCCCGCCGCGCTACGAGCCGGTTCCGGTGGAACTCGCCTCGATGCCGGAGATCGCCCCGGCGGCCGGCGGCGCGATGACCGTCGCCCTGCGCCGCAAATGGGCCGAGGCCAACGGTGTGACGGGGCTGGAGCTCGCCCCGGTGACGGGCGACCTGCCGGGTTTCCAGCCGGGCGCGCATATCGACCTGCACCTGCCCAACGGGCTGCGGCGGCAGTATTCGCTGACGAACGGTCCGGGCGACTGGAAGAGCTGGACCATCGGGGTCAAGCGCGAGGACGCCGGGCGCGGCGGCTCCGCCTTCATCGCCGACACCCTGCGTGAGGGCGACCTGCTGGCGGTCTCAGGGCCGCACAACAACTTCCCGCTCCGCCGCGATGCGACGGAGACGGTGCTCATCGCTGGGGGGATAGGGCTGACGCCCATCCTGTCCATGGCGCGGGCGCTCGCGCATATGAGCCTGCCCTTCCGCCTGCATGTCTTTGCCCGGTCGCGGGCGCATCTGCCCTTTGGCGATGCGCTCGACGGGTTCGGCAAGCGTGTGACCCTGCATCTCGGCTTGTCGGCCGAGGAGACCGGGGCAGCGATCGGCGCCGCCCTCGGGCCGCACGGGTTCGCCCGCCACGCCTACGGCTGCGGCCCCGGGCCGATGCTGACCGCCCTGCGCGAGACCGCGGCGCGGCAGGGCTGGCCGGATGACGCCGTGCATATCGAGTTCTTCGCCAATGACCGCGAGCTCGACCAGAGCTCGAGCTTCACGATCGAGCTGGCGCGATCGGCGCTCACGCTCGAGGTGCCGGCCGGGCGATCGATCCTGGATGTGCTGCGTGACGCCGGGGTGGAGACGCCCTCCTCCTGCGGTCAGGGCGCCTGCGGCACATGTCTGACGGCGGTGCTGGAGGGGACGCCCGACCATCAGGACGTCTGGCTGAACCCGACCGAGCGCGCCTCGAACCGCTGCATAATGACCTGCGTGTCGCGCGCGCTGACGTCCCGGCTGGTACTGGATATCTGAAGATGATCACTCTCTACGACTTCGAGCTTTCGGGAAACTGCTACAAGGTGCGGCTGATGCTGGGCCTTCTGGGCATCGAGTACGAGCTCTCGCCCGTGGATTTCTATCCCGGCGCCGATCACCGCTCCGATTGGTTTCGCGAGATCAACCCTTTGGGCGAACTGCCGGTTCTGGTCGATGACGGCGAGGTGCTCTGCGACAGCCATGCGATCCTTGTCTGGCTGGTCACGAAATACGACGCCTGCGGGCATTGGTATCCTGCCGACCCCGCGCGACAGGCCGCGATCATCCGCTGGTTCGACATCGCGGGTCGGTTGACCGCGACCTCCTCCCTTGCGCGGCTCATCACCTCGATGTTCTACGAAGGCGATCTGGCCAAGGCGCGGGCGGGCGCGCATCGCATCATGCGCATGATGGACGAACACCTCTGGTTCGCCGAGGCGGGGGACCAGCTCTGGCTTGTGCCCGGCGACCGGCCCACCCTCGCGGACATCGCCTGCTTCCCCTATGTCGCCCTCAGCGAGGAGGGCGGCGTCTCCCGGCAGGGCTACCCCGCGGTGCGCCGCTGGCTCGACCGCGTGCGCCGGATCGAGGGCTTCCAGGTCATGTCCGGCATTTTCCCCGCTGCAGCGGCCCACACGGCGGGGCAGCTCGCATGGGAAGTGTCCTGACCGCAGGGTGCCGGTCTCTCTCCGCTCATGAGACAAGCCTCGCAGGCGCTGTCTGCGACTCACGCTTTGG
>CAYTMB010000059.1:0-10831 GCA_964438465.1 uncultured Rhodovulum sp.
GGGATCTTCGTCGTCACCGTCTCGACCGCCGACAGGATCGCCACCCGCGGCGTGCCCATCCCGACCCCGGCCCAGAGGTCGATGGCGTTCTGGACGATGTCGCGCTTGGTGTCGAGGTCGGGGAAGATGTTGATCGCCGCATCGGTGATGAACAGCGTCTCGGCATGGCCCGGCACGTCCATGATGAAGACATGGCTGATGCGCCGGTCGGTGCGCAGGCCGGTCGCCGAAGCCGTGACCTCGCGCATCAGCTCGTCGGTGTGCAGGCTGCCCTTCATCAGAAGCTCGCCCTTGCCCTGGCGGATCAGGGCGACGGCGCAGGCGGCGGCGGCGTGGCTGTGCGCCGCGTCGACGATGGTCCGGCCGGCGAGGTCGATCCCGTGCTCGGCCGCGACGCTGCGGATCTTCGCCTCCGGTCCGACCAGGATCGGCTCGATCAGCCCCTGGGCGGCGGCGTCGATGGCGCCGCGCAGCGAGCTTTCGTCGCAGGGATGGGCGACGATCGTCCGCGCGGGCGCGGCGTTTCTGGCGGCGGCGATGAGCCTGTCGTGCTTTGAAAGCCCGGCGGTCATGACGCGCGCCGGCCGCCGGCGCCGCCGCGCGGCCGGATCGCGACGGGCTCGGATTCGAGGCCGAACCTGGCGGCGATCCGCCCGAGCCGCTCCGATGCGGCCTCGCTCAGCGGGCCGCTCGCCCCGAGCGCCTCGCGCAGGACGGCGAAGGCCGCCGCGCGTTCGCTCTGCTCGTCGGGCAGCATCGCCGGGATCGCGGCGAGCGCCGCCTCCTCGTCGAGCAGCAGCATGTAGGACTGCTCGCGGATCAGCTGCTTGAAGGCCGCGAGCGACAGGTCTCGGTTGGCGGGATACGCGGCGCGGATGCGCCGGACCGCCTCGAAGCCGCGCTCGTCCACGCTCCCGCGCGCCGTCCCGACATAGACCAGCGCCCGGGCGAGCGCCTCGCGCAGGCCGCCGTCGCGGATCGCCCCGCGAAGCTCGGCGGCGCGGCGCTCGATCAGCGCGGCGTGGAGCGCGCTGCGCGGCGCCTTGCGCGGCGGCTGCTGCGCGTCGGCGTCGACGCCAACCGCCGCCTGCAGGGCGGGAGCGCCGTAGATCGCGAGGAACATCTGCTCGGACATCTTCTCCGTCGCCTTGCGCCAGGCCTCCAGCCCGTCGACGATCTGCCGGGAGACCTGCTCCTGCGCCGCCGCGAAGGCGTTGTCGGGCGATGCCGGCTGGCGGCGCTCGCGCACCCGCTCGGCGGCGCCGCCGACCCATGCGAGGAAGGGGTTGCGCGGCCCGAACATCTCGTAGGACAGCCGCAACGGATGCATCCGGCGCATCGCCTCGGCCAGCGGCGGCGAGACCATCGCCCGGACCGCAGGCTGGGCGAACGTGCGATAGAGCGCGAGGTTGATCTCCGAGACCCGCGCCGCCGCGTCGAAGCGGCGCTCGTCCGCCGGATCGTTGCCGCCGAAGGCGCGGATGTCGTCGAGCTCGCGCGGTTCGCAGCGCATCAGCCACTGCCCGGTGACGAGCTCGGGGTTCTCGACCGCCTCGCCCTTCGGCTCCAGGATCGCCTCGTAGAGGCCCGGGGGCAGCACGTCGATGAAGTCGATGTTGGAGGCGAACTCGTCGTGCTCCTTCCGCGCGACGCCGCCGGAGACGAAGATGCCGAGGTGGCCGACGTGCTCGTGGACGGTGTAGACGATGGTCTGGCCCCAGGCGCGGATGTCGTCGACGCTGTCGTAGAGGTCGAGGATCCAGTCGAGCGCCTGCTGCGGCGGGGTGATGTTGTCGCCCTTCGAGCAGAACACCACGATCGGCGAGCGGATGTTGCGCAGGTCCACCGCGGCGCCCTCGGGCGTGCGGATGTCGCCGGCGGCGAGGCGGTTGCCGACGAACAGCTGGTCGACGATCCACTGCATCTCCTCGGCGTTGAGGGTGACGTGTCCGCCCCACCATTTCTCGAAGTCGAGATAGCGCTCCGGCTCGGTGTCGATCTTCGACCAGAGGTTGTACTGCTTGGTCCAGAGCGTGTTGGCCGGGTTCTGCGCCTCGAAGTTCTGCACCAGCGCCGCGCCGTCGAAGACGCCCGCGCCGAGGTCGCCCGCGAGCGCGGTCATCCAGGAGCCGCCGAGCAGGCCGCCGGAGTAGCGCATCGGGTTCTGGCCCTTCACGCCGGCCCAGTATTCGAGCGGCGCCCCGGCGATGATGATCGGCCCGAAAAGCTCCGGCCGCAGCGCGGCGAGAATCATCACCGCCCAGCCCGCCTGGCAGTTGCCGATCACGCAGGGCTTGCCTTCGGCCTCGGGATGGCGGGCGATCACCGCCTCGAGGAAGACGGCCTCGGCCGCGGTGACGTCGAGAATGGTCTGGCCCGGAACCGGATCGGGCAGGAAGCCGATGAAATAGGTCGGATGCCCGGCCTTCATCGCGACGCCGATCTCGCTGTCAGCCTTGAAGCCGCCGATGCCGGGACCGTGACCGGCGCGGGGATCGACGATCACGAAGGGCCGCTTCGCCGCATCGATCTCGACGCCCTCCGGAGGCGCGATTCGCACCAGCAGGTAGTTCACCGGGCGGTCCAGCCGCCGGCCGTCGATCACCAGCTCGGCGCGGTAGTCGAGCACGTTCGGCGCGATCTCGGCGGCGTGGGCCTCGTACTGGGCGGCGCGCCGCCGCATCACGTCGAGGAACAGCACCGATCGCTGCCAGGCGTCGATCGCGTAGGCCGAGGCCTCGATCGGATTCGCAACGCCAGCCATTTCGCTTCCTTCCACCTCAGACACGCCGCGCGGTCGCCGCACGGCAGGCACGGTATCCAACGCCTGCGGCCGGTTGCAAAGCGATATTTGCGACGACGCGCGATCTCCGGCGGAAGCCGCCGGCCGGGCTTCACGCCACCGGACGCGCCCCGGACGCCCCTGCGCCGTCAGACCACGTCCGGGGGCTGCGGCGCCGGCGTTTCGGTCTTCACCCAGGCCATCAGCAAACTGTAGAAAATCCCCAGCAGGATCGGCCCGAGGAAAAGCCCGATCAGGCCGTATGTCACCGTGCCGCCGATCACCCCGAGAAGGATCACAAGCATCGGCGTCGACAGCCCGCGCGCCATCAGGATGGGTTTCAGGACGTTGTCGATGACCACGATGGGAATCAGCAGGAGCGTCAGCAGCAGCGCCGGCCCGGTGTCCTTGGTCAGCCAGGCCCAGATCAGGACCGGCAACAGCACCGGCAGCGGCCCGATCTGGACGATGCAGAAGATCAGCACGAGGAAGGCGATCACGCCCACCGCCGGCACATCGAACAGCGCCAGGATGAGACCGACGAGAAACGCCTGGAGCAGGGCGACGCCGATCACCCCGCGCGAGATGTTGCGGATCGTCGCTCCCGCCAGATCGACGAAATGCTCGCCGCGATCGGCGGCGATACGGCGGGCGAAGGCCTTGGCGAACTCGCCCAGCCGCGGGCCGGGAACGAACAGGAACCCGGCGATCAGCACCGATACGGCGAAGCCGAGCATGCCGAAGCCCACCCCCGCGATCCGGCCGACGACCGCGCCGGCCGCTTGCAGCAGGGGGGGTCCGAACCGCTTCACCGCGTCCTCGAGATTGCCGGAGGCGAGAGTCCACGCCGCATAGGCCCTTTCGCCGATCACTGGCCAGTCCCGCACCGATTCCGGAGGCCGCGGAACGACCACGGTCTGGTTCTCGAAGTCGGCGACCAGATCCAGGGTGGTGTCGGCGACGTTGACGGTCACGGCGCCCAGCGGCGCGACGATGATCACGAGGCCCAGCACCGTGATCAGGGTCGCCGCCAACCCGCCGCGCCCCCCGAGACGCCTGCGCAGCGCGGCGAAGGACGGATAGAGCGCCACCGCGAGGATGACCGCCCAGATGACCATGATGGCGAAGGGCGCCAGCAGCGTGAGCGAGAAGTAGGCGAACAGGCCGATGACGGTCAGCCGGATCACCAGGTCGGTGAACCTCGCGTCGAAGGACTGTCCGGCGCGGTTGACATCCGTCACAACCGTGGACTCTAAGGGTTCGTTGGCCATCATTTCCTCTCTGCTCGCCCGTATCGCGTCTGAATTCGCCGGCCACAACCATAGTCCGCGCAGGGCCTTGTTGACATACATTAATTCGGAGACATGCAGGTCTGGGGCAATTGTGGCACACTGCACGGAAGAGCTGGACTGGAGGAGAACATGCCGATCGTCGACGCCTACCTCGGCCTCGTCGCGCGCTGGCGATGGAGTTTCCTGCTGACGTTGCTGATCGGGTCGTTCGTGCTTCAGGCGATACTGCCGAATGGGCCTGTCACCCGCCTTACCGGATTCACGCTTTTCATGCTGGTCTTCGGCGGCGCCCTCTACGCCGGGCGCACCGGCCGCCGGGCGACCCGGGCGGCGATTGCGCTGCTGCTCGCGACGGCCATGCTCCAGATCCTCAACGTCCTGGGCGTCGCCGATCTCGAAAGCCCGCTGACGGTCCTGGCGCTCCTGATCGTTCTCGGGGCGCTCGTGGCGACGTTCGCCGAGCTCCTGCGCAACCGGGACGCCACCGCGGACAGTCTGGTCGGCGCGATCTTCGGCTATTTCGTGATCGCCGCGGCCTGCGCGCTGCTGTTCCGCCAGCTGGAAGGCGCGCATCCCGGGTCGTTCCGCCTGCCGGAAGGCGGAGACCTCGACACGCAGATGCTCTATTTCAGCATCATAACCGTGACGACCGCCGGATACGGCGACATCACGCCCGCGACATCGGTCGCGATGATCGGCGCTGCACTCGAAGCCGCGCTCGGCACGCTCTATCTCGCCATATTGATAGGGCGCATCGTTGGGCAACTGGCGCCGGGGTTGAAGCGACAGATCGCGCAGCCGACCGCGCATGCCGCCGAGAACGGCGGCGAAGCGGGTTCACCCTGAAGCGGGTTCAGCCGGGCGCCTGCGGCAGGTCTTCGGCGCGAGACGATTGCGGGCCGTTCCGCCAGCCCAGGATCGCCAGGATCAGCGTGCGCGCCCAGACCGCGTAGATCACGCCGAGGATCGAGTAGAGGCACCAGTCGAGCGTCTTCGCCAGCGTGCCGCCCTCCGCGGTCCCGATCAGCACCCAGACCAGCGGGATCGCCAGCGCGACGGCGCCTTGGCGCCGTCCGGCGAAGGCGCGCGGAACCACCAGAAGCCCGAGGAACGCCATGGCGAGCAGCGCGGCGCCGGGCTGGGGCCAGAAGGCGTAGAGCAGCGAGAACGCCAGCGCCGTCGCCCCCGCCATCAGCGCCGAAAGCACGCTTTCCGCGCCCGTCTCGCGCACGTCGCGGCGGCTGAGCGAGACGAGCACAATCGCGATGGTGAAGAGCACGCGCATCGCCGAAGTCAGGTTGAAGGCCAGCAGCAGCGAGAACGCCGGCAGCATCACGAGCGCGGCGACGGCGGCGTTGCGCGTCCGCTCCCGCGGGTCGCCCGGCGATGGCGGCGGCGGGGCCGCCCGGGCGACGACGCGCCGGGCCGGAAACAGCGCGAAGGCGAGGTAGAGACCGGCCACCGCCAGGACACCGTTGAGCGCGAAGGCTCCGGAAAGCGCGCCGCCGACGTGCTCGGACTCTCCCGTGGCGATCGGAAGCATGATGGCGAAGGTCTGGAGCAGCACGCCGACCAGCGCGGTCTTCGGCGTCGCCTGCAGGCGGAAGGCATGGAAGAGCACGAGGCCGACGAAGCCCACCATCAGGTAGGGGTATTGGCTCAGTATTCCCGCGACGCCGGCGAAGGCGAGCGGCAGCAGGACCAGCAGCAGCGCCAGCACGACGACGACGCCGAACGGCGGCGGCGCCGGCATCTTCAGCGTGAAGGTCGCGAACAGCATCGCGGCGACGAAGGGCAGCGGCGCGCCCATCCACGCGGCCGCGCCGTAGACCAGCGGCGTGACCAGCGCCACGCGCAGCGCCTGCTGCGCCCGGCCGGGGTCAAGGGACATCACTGGACATCAATAGACATAGGAGGTCAGCGCCCGCACACGGATCAGCAGCCGCCACAGCGGCCGCAGCCAGACGGCCTGCTCGGTGTAGACCATCACCGTCGCCTGCGACCCCAGCCGCACGTTCGGCGGCCGCTGGTCCGGCGGTTCGAACTGCAGGCGGACGCCGAACCGCTGCGGCTCGGCCATCCATTGCTGTTGCGGCGGCGTGTCGACCAGCCCGCCGGAGGCGGCCGTCTGGTTCACCGTCATGATGCCGCCGGCGAAGGACACGAGCCGCGCGGGCCAGACCTTGCCGGGCAGCACGTCGAGCACGATCTCCGCCGCGTCGCCGACCTGCATGTTGCCGAGCTGGTTCTCTCGGAAGTACGCGATGATCCAGGCGCCCTGCAGGTCGATCATCGTCAGGACCGGCTGCCCGGCGTTGGCGGTCTCGCCCGGCCCGAGGCTGAGGTTGGTGACCCGGCCGCGCGTCGGCGCCACGACCCTTGTCTGGCTCAGGTCGAACTGCGCCGTCTCCAGCGCCGCCTGCGCGGCGCGCAGCTGCGGATTGTCGGCGCCCGCCGGCCCGAGCGCCTCCTCGGCGCTGCGCAGGTCGGCCTTCGCAGCCGCCACGGTCGCCTCGCCCGAGGTCACGTCCGCGATCGCCTCGTCGCCCTCCGCCGCCGGCGTCACGCCGCGCCGCACCAGCTCGAGCGTGCGCTCCGCCTGCGCGCGGCTGTTGGTCAGCACCGCCTCGGCCTCGGCGACCCGCGCCTGCGCCGCGGCGACATCGGCGGTCGAGGCCCCGATCGACTGCCCGACCTGCGCGAGATCGGCCTCCGCCGATTCGACCGCCAGCCGGAAGGGGGTCGGGTCGATCTCGAACAGCAGCGCGCCGGCCTCGACGATCTCGTCGTCGCTCACCGCGACGCGCATCATCTCGCCCGAAACCCGCGGGGAGATCGGCAGCACCAGCCCCTCGACCGTTCCGATCGCCGAAACCGGCGCGCTCCGGTCGCTCGCGATCTGCAACGCCAGCAGAACCAGCAGCGCGCCCGCGACGACGATCGTCCAGCGGCGCACCGGATCGCGCGGCGTCTTGGCCTTGTCCCCTGTCGGGTCCCGGGGAGTGGCGCTCTCGGACATCTCAATCCGCCCGATCGGCGCTCGGCGAACCTGACGGTCGGGCCCACGTCTGACGTGTCGGAGACGGACCCGCGCCTGGCCGGGACATGCCTGTCAGGCTCGCCGTGGCGTCATTGCGCGTCCTGGCAGGTGCGCAGCGCCGCAAACGCCGGGCCGGCCCCGGTGAGATCGACGATCACCCGCCTGCCTTCGCCATAGCTGATCGTCAGCGTCTTGCCGTTCGCCAGATCATAGATGAACTCGGCGTCGTCCACCGGAACGGTGGCGCCGCCGAATCCCTGGGTCTGCTGGCCCGTGAACGTGCCCTCGAAGACATTGCCGTCGACATCGAAGCTGGCGGGAATCGACTGGCCGGGTTCGATTCCTTCCGCGCCTTCGACCAGGATCGCGATATATCCGACCCGTTCCGTCCCCGTCGCATCGATGCCCATCTGGACCTGCGACGTCGGGTCGACGAAGCGCTGGATGGCGACGCAGCCCGGTCCCATGTTCTGGTTGACCGCGATCTCCCAGTCGCCCTCCATCGAATATTTTTCGAAGGTCTCGGCCGACGCGCCTGCGGCCAGAAGCCCGCCTGCGATCAGCGTCGTCACCACTAAAAGCGGATTGCCCATTCTTGATCTCCGGTCCTCGATGATCTTGCGCCTGCCGATCAATCGCTTGATGCGCTGCGCTCGTAGATGACTCGTCAGTATCGAAATATGTAGCGGGTCCGGAACAGCGACGCTATCCGAATCTTTCCGTCCCATCTGGCGCTGTGGCCGCGCGGAAGCGACTGATTTCATGAAGAACTCTCGGGCCGGCTCGATCAGGCGGCGTGAACTGCGACCGGAGCGCCTTGCCGAAAGGTAAGGCGCCGCGTGCGGCGCCCATTCTTTCGGCGGATGTCCTGCGCGCCCGGCGCCGGCGGTCAGCGTTGCAGGACATAGCCGCCCGGCGCGTCCATCAGCTGCGGGTATCCCTCGGCGCCCATCGCCGGCGGCGGCGTGCGGTCGGGGGCGGAATGGCGGTCGAGCCAGGCGACCCAGTCCACCCACCAGGACCCCTCCTTGCGCTCCGCGGTTTCGGCCCATTCCTCCGCCCCTAGGCAGCGGTCGCCCTCGCGCTTCAGGGCGGTGCGGAAGCGGCGGCGCAGATGGCCGGGTTCGCTGACGATGCCGGCGTTGTGCCCGCCGCCGGTCAGCACGAAGGTCACGTCGGCGTCGGCGAGATAGTGGATCTTGTAGACCGACTTCCACGGCGCGACATGGTCGCGCTCGGTGCCGACGGCGAAGATCGGCGTCCGGATGTTCTGGATAGCGGCCGGGCGGCCGCCGACCATGAACCGGCCGGCGGCCAGCTCGTTGTCGAGATAGAGCCGCTGCAGGTACTCGTCGTGCATCCGGTAGGGCATGCGGGTGGAATCGGCGTTCCAGGCCATCAGGTCGAACATCGGCGCGCGCTCGCCCATCAGGTAGTCGCGCACCAGCCGCGACCAGATCAGGTCGTTCGAGCGCAGCATCTGGAAGGCGCCGGCCATCTGGTCGGAGGAAAGATAGCCGCGGTTCCACATCACGCCTTCGAGGAAGCGCAGCTGGCTGTGATCGATGAAGAGCGCAAGCTCGCCCGGTTCGCTGAAGTCGGTCTGGGCGGCGAGCAGCGTCAGCGACGCCAGCCGGTCGTCGCCGGCGCAGGCCATGCCCGCCGCGGCGATCGCCAGCAGGGTGCCGCCGATGCAGTAGCCGGTGGCGTGGATCTTCCGCCCCGGAACGATGGCGGCGACCGCGTCGAGCGCCGCCATGACCCCCAGCGCGCGATAATCCTCCATCGACAGTTCGCGATCCTCGGCCGTGGGGTTGCGCCAGGAGATGCAGAAGACGGTATGGCCCTGGTCGACCAGGTAGCGGATCAGCGAGTTCTCCGGCGACAGGTCGAGGATGTAGTATTTCATGATCCAGGCCGGGACGATCAGGATCGGCTCGGCCCGCACGGTCTCGGTCGCCGGCGCGTACTGGATCAGCTCGATCAGGTGGTTGCGGAACACCACCTTGCCCGGCGTCGTCGCGACCTCAATCCCGACGCGGAACGCCTCGGTCCCGGCCGGCGGCGACCCGCCGACCTGCCGCCGGGCGTCCTCGATCCAGTTCCGGTAGCCCTCGACGAAGTTCCGCCCGCCGGTCTCGACGGTCCGGGCGAGGATTTCGGGGTTGGTCAGCGGGTTGTTGGAGGGCGAGAACATGTCCAGCAGCTGCCGCGCCGCGAAGGACACGACGTCCTCGTGATGCGGCGTCATCCCGGGCACGCCGTGGGTGGCGTTGTGCCACCACTGCTGGTTCAGCAGGAAGGCCTGCGCCAGGATCGCGAACGGCGGCTTGCGCCAGGCCTCGGCGGTGAAGCGGGTGTCGCCGGGCAGCGGTTCGATGCAGGGCGGCGCGTCGGGCCGGTGGCCGGCGGTGGCGAGATGCAGCCCCAGGCGGGCCGCCTTGCGCGCCGCCTTCTCGGCGAGCTCCAGCCGCTTGCCGGGCGAGGTCGCGAGATGGATCCACCAGTCGAAGCTCGCCAGCGCCAGGGCGGCGGGGGACAGCCCCCCGGTCAGCTGCGCGGTGAGGGCGACCTGGGTCAGGTCCGCCGCGCGATAGGCCGCCGGCATCGCCGCCTCGCGGCGGGACCGGCGCGCCGCGACCGGCGCGCGCTTCGGCGGCTTTTCCTGCTTCATCGCGTCACACGGTCCCCACGTTCGCCTCGGCGCTCCCCGTACATGGCCACCCCGGGCCCGGCAGTCAACGCACCCGCCGCGCCGCGCCACCGGCGGCTGGCGACCGGCCCGTCGAACGCCACGCCCTGCGCGCACCCGGCCGCGCCGCACCCCTCGATCGGCCTGCGCCGGCCGACCGGAATGTTGCAAGACCGTCGGAGTTGGCGTGTAGATGGCGCGGGCGCCGGGCTTTGCGGGATCTGGGCTATGAGCAACACTTCCGACCCCCGGGGCATGACCGGGGGCGCATCGCAGGCGGAAAGCCAGGCCGGGGCGCGGGCTTTCCTCGCCGATCCCGCGACGCACGGCGGCGCGGCGGTCGAGGTGATGGAGACGCATATCTCGGTGCTGTTCCTCGCCGGCGACCGGGTCTTCAAGCTCAAGCGGGCGCTGCGGCTGCCGTACTGCGATTTCACCACGCCCGCGCGGCGGCTGGCGATCTGCGAGCGCGAGGTGGCGCGCAACCGGTTGACCGCGCCGGACTATTACCTCGGCGTCCGCCGCATCACCGGCGCAGAGGGCCGCCTCCGCTTCGACGGCGACGGCCCGCTGGTCGATGCGGTGGTGGAGATGCGCCGCTTCGACCAGGGCGCGCTTCTCGACGCGCTGGCGCGCCGCGGCGCGCTCGACGCCCCGCTGATGGAGCGGCTGGCGGCGGCGATCGCCGACTTCCACGCCCGCGCCGAGGTCCGGCGAACCGGCGGCGGCGCGGCGAACATCGAAGGCGTGCTCGACGTCAACGAGGCGGCCTTCGCCACCGGCGAGGGGCTCGATCCCGCCCGCACCGGCCGGTTGTCCGCGGCGTTCCGCGCCGGCGTCGCGGCGCACCGCGCCCGGCTCGACGCGCGGGAGCGGGACGGGCGGGTGCGGCTTTGTCACGGCGACCTGCACCTGCGCAACATCTTCCGCGACGGCGAGCGGCCGGTGCTGTTCGACTGCCTCGAGTTCAACGACGCGCTGGCGACGGTCGATGTCGGCTACGACCTCGCCTTCCTGCTGATGGA
>CAYTMB010000060.1:0-10728 GCA_964438465.1 uncultured Rhodovulum sp.
TTCGGGGCCGAAAGCGGACCAGTCTTTGCCTAGCTCGATGTCCTGCCGGCGGCCAGCCCGAACAGCAGGCCGGTGAGGTCGACGGCGGCGGGCGCATCCGCCATCGGCGGGAGCTTGCCCTCGATCGCGAGATGGGCGCGGCCGTGCGCGACCGACCAGACCAGCGCCTCCAGCGCCGCGCGGCCGGCGGGGTCGGCGAGACCGAGATGCGCGGCCGCCGGCGCGCAGATCTCCACGAGCTGGGCGTAACCGGCGTCGCCGGCGGCGACCAGCGCCGGGTCGTCCCAGTCGAGCAGCGTCGTGGTGAACATCAGCCGGAACAGCGCCGGGTTGGCCTCGGCATAGGCGAGATAGCCGCGCTCGGCCGCGCGCATCTGCGCCGGCGGATCGGGCGGGGCCGCCGACCGCGCCGCGCGCATCGCCGCGTCGAAGCGCTGGAAACCGATGATGGCGAGCGCGTTCAGCAGCGCGCGCAGGGTCGGGAAGTGATGCGCCGGCGCGGCGTGCGACACCCCGACCCGCGCCGCCACCCGCCGCAGCGACAGCTTCTCCAGCCCGTCCGCCTCGAGCAGGTCGAGCGCCGCGCCAAGCAGCGCGTTGCGCAGGTCGCCGTGATGGTAGGGAGGTTTCTCGGCCATATTCCGCCAGCGGTAGCACGCCATCCAGGCGCCGTCAAAATCATCTTGACGGCGTCAGGATCGAGGCGCAACCTGCATTTAGGCAGCGTCAAGATAGGGGCCACCATGGATTTCGACGCAAGCTTCGCCACCGCCAGCCAGGCCGCGATGCTGGGCTGGCTCGCCCTGATCCTGATGCCGCGCTGGCGGCCCTTGGTCGCCGCGCTGCGTTACGGCCTCGTCGGCCTGCTGTCGCTCGCCTACGCGGCGCTGGTCTTCGCCTTCTTCTTCCGCGCCGAGGGCGGCGGCTTCAACAGCATCGCCGAGGTCCGGGCGCTGTTCATGTCCGATCCGGTGCTGCTGGCGGGCTGGCTGCACTACCTCGCCTTCGACCTCTTCGTCGGGATCTGGATCGCGCTCCGCGCCGACGCGATCGGCCTCAACCGGCTGCTGCAGGCGCCGATCCTGCTCGCGACCTTCATGTTCGGCCCGGTCGGGCTGCTGATCTTCTACGCCTGCCGGGCGATGCCCGCGCGCTTCGCGCTTCCGGGGAAAGGAGAAATCCATGTCCACGCTCACGCTTGATCCGCCGGGCATCCTTGCCGACGCCGCCGATGCCGGCCGCCGCACCCTGCTCTACGGCCTCGCCATCCAGCTCGCGTTGCTGGCCCCGAGCCTGCTCGCGCTCGGCCTCGACGACCGGCTGCTGAACGAAATCACCGTCTGGGCGAAGCCGATCAAGTTCCAGGCCTCGCTGGTGCTCCTCCTCGGCACGCTGATCCTGCTCGTCCCGCTCGCCCCCCCGACGCGCGGGATCGCCCGCGCCTGCCTCGTCATCGTCGCGGGCGCGACCTTCGAGATCGCCTACATCACGCTGCAGGCGGCGCGCGGCCGGGCGTCGCATTTCAACGACGACACGCCCGTCGAGGCGATGATGTACCGCGCGATGGGCGCGGTCGTCGTGGTGGTGGTGATCGCGGTCGGCTGGATCGGCTGGCGGATCTGGCGCAGCCGCCCGCGCCCGGGGGCCGAAGGGCTGCGCCAGGGCGCCGCGATCGGGCTGATGCTCGGGGCGCTCCTGACGCTTCTCACCGCGGGCTTCCTGTCCAGCGGCGGCGGCCACTGGGTCGGCGGCGCCGCGACCGACGCCGGCGGCCTGCCGCTGTTCGGCTGGTCGCGCAGCGGCGGCGACCTGCGCGTGCCGCATTTCTTCGCGACCCATGTCATGCAGGCGCTGCCGCTGCTCGGCCTCGCCGCCGACCGCCTCGCGCCGCGCCGCGCGGTCCCGCTGGTCCGGGCCGGCGCGGTCCTCGGCGTGCTGGTGGTCGCCGCGACCTTCGCGCAGGCGCTGGCCGGGCGGCCGTTCATCGGCTGACCCGCCCGTCCTATGCCGCGTTCGGGTACAGCCCCTCGTAGATCGGCGCCAGCGTGCCGCTGTCGAACAGCGACGAGACGCTGGTGCCGTTCGAGATGTTGAGGATCGCCTGCCCGAACAGCGGCGCCACCGGCACGATGCGGATGTTCGCGGCCTTGCGGATCGCCGGGGTCGGCTCGATCGAATCGGTGATGACGAGGCTCCTCATCGGCGAGGCCGCCACCCGCTCCACCGCCGGGCCCGACAGCACGCCGTGGGTGATATAGGCGTGCACCTCGCGCGCGCCCTCCGAGACCAGCAGCTCCGAGGCCTTGACCAGCGTGCCGGCGGTGTCGGCGATGTCGTCGACGATGATGCAGACCCGGTCCTTCACGTCGCCGATCACCGTCATCGAGGCGATCTCGCCCGGGGTCGAGCGGCGCTTGTCGACGATGGCGAGCTCGGCGTCGATGCGCTCGGCCAGTTCGCGCGCCCGCCCCACGCCGCCGACGTCGGGCGAGACGATGGTGATGTCGGGCAGGTTGTCGAAATGATGGCGGATGTCGAGCGCGAACACCGGCGCGGCGTAGAGGTTGTCGACCGGGATGTCGAAGAACCCCTGGATCTGCGTCGCGTGCAGGTCGAGCGTCAGCACCCGCTCGATCCCCGCCTCGGTCAGCAGGTTCGCCACCAGCTTGGCGCTGATCGGCGTGCGCGCCTTGGACCGCCGATCCTGCCGGGCATAGCCGAAATACGGCATCACCGCGGTGATCCGCGCGGCGGAGGACCGGCGCAGCGCGTCGGTCATGATCAGCAATTCCATCAGGTTGTCGTTCGCCGGGTTCGAGGTCGACTGGATGATGAACATGTCCTCGCCGCGGACGTTCTCGAACACCTCGACGAAGATCTCCTGGTCGTTGAAGCGCTCGACCCGGGTCTTGACCAGGTCGACCATCTCGCCGCGGTGGATCGAGATCCGCCGGGCGATGGCGGCGGCCAGCGGCCTGTTCGAGTTCCCCGCGATGAGCTTGGGCTTGAAGAGGGGGTTCATGACGGCCCTTTCGCGGCTGCACAACGCGGTGTCGAGAGGTCCGTTACCACCGTGGCCCGGCCTTGCAAAGCCCCGGAATCCGGCCAAGGTGGCGGCGCAGACAACGGGGGCGGCCATGATCCAGATCGACTACTTTCTCTTTCCGCTGTCGCCTTACGGCTATCTCGCCGGGCTGGGCCTCGAGGCCGTCGCCGCGAGGCGCGGCGCGCGGATCGCCTACCGGCCGGTGCAGCTCTTCCGCATCTTCGAGGCGACCGGCACGCCCAAGGTCGCCGACCGGCACCCGTCGCGGCAGGCCTACCGGCTGCAGGACATCGCCCGGGTGGCGAAGGCGACCGGCCTGCCGGTGAACCTGCGCCCGGCGTTCTGGCCTACGAACCCGGCGCCGGCCTCGGCCGCGATCATCGCGGCGCAGGCGGCGGGCGGCGGCGACCTCGGCGCGCTCACCCACGGCTTCCTGCGCGCGGTCTGGGCCGAGGACCGCGACATCGCCGAGGACGAGGTGGTGCGCGACATCCTCGCCGCGCACGGCTTCGATCCGGGCCTCGCCGACCGCGACCTGATGGGCGCGATGGAGACGCTCCAGCGCAACACCGACGAGGCGCTGCGCCGGGGCGTGTTCGGCGCGCCGAGCTATCTGGTGGGCGAGGAGCTGTTCTGGGGGCAGGACCGCCTGCCCTATCTCGACGCCTGGCTCGAAGCCCGGGGCTGATGCCGGAGCGGCGCGTCGACGGCCGCACCGTCGCCTTCCGCGAGGCGGGGACCGGCGCGCCCGCGCTGCTGATCCACTGCGCGCT
Organism: uncultured Rhodovulum sp.; assembly: GCA_964438465.1. Classification (GTDB taxonomy): domain Bacteria; phylum Pseudomonadota; class Alphaproteobacteria; order Rhodobacterales; family Rhodobacteraceae; genus Amaricoccus. The sequence continues at coordinate 3,820 of CAYTMB010000060.1, forward strand.
CGCGCATTCCGGGGCCTGGTCGGGCGTGATGGCGGGCCTCGGCGACCGGCTGGCGATGCGCGCGATGGACCTGCCCGGCCACGGCGGAACCGGCCACGATCCGGGGCTCGGCATGCAGCAGCAGGCGGTCGCCAACGCGCTGGCGCTGCTGGCGGACCGGCCCGCGGCGCATCTGGTCGGCCATTCCTTCGGCGCGACGGTCGCGCTGCGGCTGGCGATCGAGGCGCCCGCGCGCGTCGCCTCGCTGACCCTGGTCGAGCCGGTGGCCTTCGCGCTGCTCGCCGAGACCGACCCCTCCGCCTTCGCCGCCGAGACCGAAGCCGCGGCGCCGGCGCGGGCGCTGATGGCGGCGGGCGACTGGCCGGCCGCCGCGGCGGCCTTCCTTTTGCGCTGGGGCGGGGCGGGCGGCGCCGCGATCCCGCCCGCGATGATCGCGCGCATGCCGCTGGTCGCGATCAGCGACCGCGAGATCGCCGACCCGGCGACCGCGACGCTGCGCCGCGCCGACCTCGCGCGGGTGCGGGCGCCGGCGCTGCTGATCGCGGGGGCGGACTCGCCGCCCGCGATCGCCGCGATCCTCGACGCGCTTGCGGCCGAACTGCCCGCGACGCGGCGGGTGACGGTTCCCGGCGCCGGGCACATGCTCCCGGTCAGCCACCCGCAGGCGGTGTCAGCCGCGATCCGCGACTTTCTCGGCGGCGATCAGCCCTAGGAACCGGTCGATCTCGGCCTCGCCGGTCGCCCAGCCGCAGACCAGCCGCGCGCCGACCGCCGCGGCGTCGGGGCCGTCCAGCGTCTGCGCCTGCGGCGCCGCGAAGGACCACAGGTAATACTGCGCCCCGGCCTCCATCGCCCGGCGGTGGCCGGCGCGCGGCCAGCGCGCGAAAATCTCGTTGACCTCGGTCGGATGCTCCAGCGCCGCGCCGGGCGTCCGGGCGATCCCGGCCGACAGCCGCGCCGCGCGGGCGTTGGCGGCCTGCGCCAGGCCGCGCCACAGCTCGTCGGCCAGATACGCCTCCATCTGCGCCGACAGGTAGCGGTGCTTGGAGAACAGATGCCCGGCCCGCTTGCGCCGCAGCTCGAACTCCCAGGCGCGGGCGGGATCGAACAGGATCACCGCCTCGACGCCCATCAGCCCGTTCTTGGTCCCGCCGAAGCTCAGCGCGTCCACCCCGGCCTTCCAGGTCAGCTCGGCCGGCGTGCAGCCGAGCGCCACGACGGCGTTGGCGAAGCGCGCGCCGTCCATATGCACCGGCATCCCGTGCGCCCGGGCGATCCCGGCCAGCGCGCGGACCTGATCGGGCGAATAGACCGCGCCCGCCTCGGTGGCGTTGGTCAGGCTCAGCGCGCCGCGCTGCGGCTGGTGCACGCTGCCCCCGGCCCGTCCCACCGCGGCCGCCAGCGCCGCCGGGTCGATCCGGCCGTGCGCGCCGCCGACCAGCGTCAGCGGCGCGCCGCCGGTGTAGAAGCCGATCGCGCCGCATTCGTCCTCCTGGACATGGGCGTATTCATGGGCGAACACCGTCGCCCAGGGCGGGCAGAGACAGGCCAACGCCAGCGCGTTCGCCGCGGTGCCGGTGGCGACGAGGAACACCGCCGCCTCCGGCGCCTCGAAGATCTCGCGCAGCCGCGCCGTCACCCGGACCATGCCGTCGTCGGCGCCGTAGCTCGCGGCATAACCTTCGTTGGCGCGCGCCAGCGCCTCCAGAACCGCCGGATGCGCCGGGCCGGCGTTGTCCGAGGCGAACCACATCAGACCCGCTCCTCGATCACGAAATCCTCCAGATCGTCCTCGTCGACGTCGTATTCCGCCACCATCCGCCCCAGCAGCGACACCCCCTCGCGGTGCACGCTTTCGGGATCGCCCGAGATCAGCGGATGCCAGGGCTCCAGGTCGCGGCCCTCGGCGATGAGGCGATAGGCGCAGGTCGCCGGCATCCAGTCGAGCGCGTCCTCCAGCGTGTCGCGGTTCAGGGTGATGCAGCCGTGAACCAGCTGGCGGCGCAGCGGATAGTTGCCGCAGCGGCAGGTCTTGAGGTCGAGCAGCCGGCACGCGACCGAGGTATAGGCGACAGCCCCGGTATCCTCGTCCTCGAGCTTGATCAGGCAGCACTTGCCGCAGCCGTCGCACAGCGCCTCCCACTCGTTGCGCGGCAGGCTGTGAAGCGGAAAGCGCCGCCAGAACTCGGGGCGCAAACCGGTGCGGTCGATCGGGTCGCTGGTCATGGCCCGACCAAGACCACAAACGCCCGCCGCGCGAAAGGGGCGCCGGCGCCGCGCGCCACGCCCGGGTCGCGGCCGGCCGCCTCGCGGCGCGCCGTTAACCACCGTTGCGACTTCGTTACGATCCCGAAAATTACATATTTACTACAACAGCTTGCCCTCTGTCGCACGCGTGCGACAGCGGCCAGGATCAGGCCTGCGCCCCGCGCTCCAGCGCAAACAGCCAGTGCGGGCGCAGCCGGTGGCCGACCGGCAGCCCGGGGTGCTCGAAGTCGCGCGCGGGGTCGCGCCGCATCCCCAGCCGCGTCATCACCGCCTGCGAGGCGGCGTTCGCCGGCACGACGAAGGCGACGATCTCGCTCAGCCCCAGCGTCCCGAAGCCATGCGCCAGCCAGGCCGCCGCCGCCTCGGTGGCGTAGCCCTGCCCCCAGTGCGGCCGCGCCAGCCGCCAGCCGACCTCCACCGCCGGGCAGACGGGCGCGTCGAACCCGGCCCTCGCCAGCCCGACCATGCCGACCAGCGCGCGGTCGGCCTTGCGCTCGACCGCGCCGAAGCCGTAGCCGAACTCGGCGAAATGGTCCTGGATGCGGCCCAGCATGGCGGCGCTGTCGGCGCGGGTCAGCAGCTTGGGGAAATGCCGCATCACCTCCGGATCGGCGTTCATCGCCTCGAAGGCCGGACGATCCGCCGCCCGCCAGCGCCGCAGGATCAGCCGCTCGGTCTCGAGCATCGGCTCACGCCGCCCCGGCGTCGGCCAGCCGCGCCCGGGTCTCGGCCACGTCGCGGCCCATCTGCGCGACCAGCGCCGGGACGCCGTCGAACTTCAGCTCCGGCCGCTGGAACGCGACCAGCGCCACCGACAGCGCGGCGCCGTAGAGATCGCCGTCGAAGTCCAGCAGATACACCTCCAGATTGGGCGCGTTCACCCCGAAGGTCGGCCGCTCCCCGAGGTTCGCCGCCCCCTGCCAGCGCCCGGCGAGCGGCCCGTCGAGCACGTCGACCAGCACCGCATAGACGCCGTAGCGCGGCCGGTGCAGGTCGCCGAGGCCGAGGTTCGCCGTCGGAAATCCCAGCACGCGCCCGCGCTTGTCGCCGTGCCGCACCCGGCCCTCGATGCGGTGCCAGTGGCCCAGCATCCGCGCGGCCTCCTCCGGCCGGCCGGCGCTCAGCGCCGCCCGGATCGCGGTCGAGGAAAAATCCCCCTGATCGTCCGAGACCAGCGGCGCGACGGTGACCCCGAAGCCCAGTTCCCGCCCCATCGCGCGCAGCAGCCCCGCGTCGCCGCCCCGCCCCTTGCCGAAACGGAAATCGGCGCCGGCGACGACATGGCGCAGCCCCAGCCCCCCGGCCAGCACCTCGCGCACGAAGGTCTCGGCGGGCAGCGCCGCCATCGCCGCGTCGAACGGCAGCTCGTACAGCTGCTCGACCCCCAGCTTCTCCAGCCGCCGCGCCCGCGCCTCGGCCTCCATCAGCCGGAACGGCGGCCCGCCCGGCCGGAAGAACGCCCGCGGATGCGGCTCGAAGGTGACCACCCCGAACGGCGCCCGCCGCTCGGCCGCCGCCGCGCGCGCCAGCGCCAGCACCGACTGGTGGCCGAGATGCACGCCGTCGAAGTTGCCGATGGCCGCGGCGGCGCCGAGGTCCTGCGCCGCGAGGCCGCGGAAGCCGTGATGTCGTCGCATGATCCCTGCGCGGGACCCTGCGGCCCGCCTTGCGTCAGTCGAACTTGCGGCTCGGCGCCAGCACCAGCGCCTCGCCCGTGAGCACGACCCTATCGCCCACGCGGCAGGCGCAATCAAGCGTGACGCGGCGCCGGCCATGGTCGATGGCGGCGACCGAGACCACCGCCTCGACCCGGTCGCCGGGGCGGACCGGGGCGAGGAACTTCAGGCTCTGCCCGAGATAGACCGTGCCGTGGCCGGGCAGCTGCTCGCCGATCACCGCCGAGATCAGCCCCGCCGTCAGCATCCCGTGGGCGATGCGCCCGCCGAAGATCGTCTCCTGAGCATAGGCCTCGTCGAGATGCACCGGGTTGCGGTCGGTCGACAGCTCGGCGAACATCGCGATCTCGGCGTCGCCGATGGTCTTGGACAGCGACCGCGACATGCCGATCTCGATATCCTCGATGCAGATCGTGCCGATCGCATGATTGTGCCCGCGTCCGTCCAACATGCCCCAGCCTTTCCGGTCCGCCTATGCTGCGCTGCGGCAAAGATAGCATGAATGCTGCGCGCGCACAATACGCCCGCGCAACTTTATCACACTTTTCGGCCCCGGACGGAAAGTTTATTGCGCGCCCGACGCTATCGCAGATAGGCGATCGACATCAGCGGATCGAGCCGGGCCGCGTCGAGATAGCCCGCCAGGAGCTCCGGATCGGGGCCGCCGGCGGCCGAGGTGGCGGTGTCCTCGGCGGCCAGCCCGCCGGTGACGAACAGCGCGTCGAGGCTCTCGCCCATCGCGCCGAGCACGTCCGTGGCGATCCCGTCGCCGACGCACAGAATGTCGTCGTCCGCGACCGCATCGCCGAGAAAATCCTCGATCCGCGCCCGCGCCAGCGCGTAGATCGGCGGATGCGGCTTGCCGTAGTAGAAGCTCTCGCCCCCGGCGACGGTATAGGCCTCGGCGATCGCCCCCGCGCAGTAGATCCGCCGGTCGCCGACATCGACCACGATGTCGGGATTGGCGCACAGCAGGCGCAGCCCGCGCAGCTTGCCCTCGAGGATCGTGGCCCGGTAGTCGGCCGGCGTCTCGGTCGCGTCGTCGAACAGCCCGGTGCAGACGATGCCCTCGGCCTCGGCCAGCGGCACCCGCTCGACGTCGATCGGCCGGCCGTTCGGCCCGGTGAAGAACCCCAGATCCCGCTCCGGGCCGATGTGGTGGACGCGCCGGCCGAACAGCCCGGCGGCCATCGCCGCCTGCGCCGCGTCGCCCGACGAGACGAGGACGTCCCAGCACGACCGCGGCGCGCCGAGGCCGTCGAGCTGCAGCGCCACGCCCGAGGACGGCCGCGGCGAATTGGTGATCAGCGCCACGGCGCCGCCGCGGGCCCGGAACCGCTGGAGCGCGGCGACGGCGGCGGGCAGCGCGCGCACGCCGTCGTGCAGGCAGCCCCACAGGTCACAGTACAGCACCCGGTAGCCGGGGGCGATATCGTCGAGGCTGTCGATGATGCGGGTCATGGCGGTCCTGAGCGGGCAAAAGCGGCGTTGCGGATTTCGCCCCACCCCTAGCCGATCCCCCGGGGCGATGCGAGCGGTTGCCGCGCGCCGCCGCCGCCGCGTTATCCTCCCGCGCGCGCCTTGACAGGAGAGGCCGGCCTCCGTATCTACCCGGGCATGTTAGCACTCATCGGTGGCGAGTGCTAATAGCTGCCAGGCCACCGCCAGGTTGGAACGCAACTCAAGGAGCGACCTCCATGCAATTCACCCCCCTGCACGACCGCGTGCTCGTCCGCCGCATCGAAGGCGAGGAAAAGACCAAGGGCGGTCTGATCATCCCCGACACCGCCAAGGAAAAGCCCTCCGAGGGCGAGGTCATCTCGGTCGGCCCCGGCGCGCGCAAGGACTCCGGCGAGCTGATCGAGCCGTCGGTCAAGGCCGGCGACCGCATCCTGTTCGGCAAATGGTCGGGCACGGAAGTCAAGATCGAGGGTGAAGACCTTCTGATCATGAAGGAAAGCGACATCCTCGGGATCATCGTCACCGACGCCGCCAAGGCGAAGGCCGCCTGATCCGCGACCCCGCTCGCTGACCGTAGACAGAAATTCAAGAGGAGCTTCCGCCATGGGCGCCAAGCAAGTCAAGTTCAACACCGATGCCCGCAACCGCCTGCTGCGCGGCGTCGACATCCTCGCCGACGCGGTGAAGGTGACCCTCGGCCCGAAGGGCCGCAACGTCATCCTCGACAAGTCGTTCGGCGCCCCGCGCATCACCAAGGACGGCGTCACCGTCGCCAAGGAGATCGAGCTCGAGGACAAGTTCGAGAACATGGGCGCGCAGATGGTCCGCGAAGTCGCTTCGCGCACCAATGACGAGGCCGGCGACGGCACCACCACCGCCACCGTTCTCGCCCAGGCCATCGTCCGCGAAGGCATGAAATACGTCGCCGCCGGCATGAACCCGATGGATCTGAAGCGCGGCGTCGACCAGGCCGTCGCCATCGTGGTCGAGGACATCAAGGCCCAGGCCAAGACCGTCTCGGGCTCCGAGGAAGTCGCCCAGGTCGGCACCATCTCCGCCAACGGCGAGACCCAGATCGGCCAGCAGATCGCCGACGCGATGCAGAAGGTCGGCAACGAGGGCGTCATCACCGTCGAGGAGAACAAGGGCTTCGAGACCGAGACCGAGGTCGTCGAGGGCATGCAGTTCGACCGCGGCTACCTCTCGCCCTACTTCATCACCAACGCCGACAAGATGGTGGCGGAACTCGAGGACGCGCTCATCCTGCTGCACGAGAAGAAGCTCTCGTCGCTGCAGCCGATGGTGCCGCTGCTCGAAGCCGTGATCCAGAGCCAGAAGCCGCTGCTGATCATCGCCGAGGACGTGGACGGCGAAGCCCTCGCGACCCTCGTCGTGAACAAGCTGCGCGGCGGCCTCAAGGTCGCGGCCGTCAAGGCGCCGGGCTTCGGCGATCGCCGCAAGGCGATGCTGCAGGACATCGCGATCCTGACCGGCGGCCAGGTGA
>CAYTMB010000061.1:0-10715 GCA_964438465.1 uncultured Rhodovulum sp.
GCTGTCACGCGACGATCTCCGGCGGCTGATCGACCTCCTGGTGATCCCAGCCGAAAAACGTCGGATACCGCGCCGCCAGCCGCAGCTGGGCGCCCGGCAGGATCGCCCGCACCCCGGCGATCCCCAGCAGCGCCGCATAGTCCGGGTGCAGGTCCGCCGGCGCGGCGTCGAGGTCGGGCCAGTGAAACACCCCGACCGATCGCCCGGCATGGCCGAGCGCCTCGTCGCGCATCGCGGCGATGACCGACCGGCGGGTGCAGTCGCCCATCAGCAGGAAATCGACCTCGGCCGGCCCTTCGGTCCGCCCGAACATCTCCGGCGGCAGCGCCGCATGCCGCGCCCGGAAATCCATCGGCCCGCCGTCGCCCGCCGGAATGGCCCGCGACACCGCGTGATAGATCTGGCGCAGCCCGAAATGCACGGTGCGCACATGCGTCGCCCTGGTCCGCGTCAGCGAGGTCGTGTCGTCCCGCGCGAAGGCCAGCGGCGCCGCGGACAGGATCGTCCTGATCGACTTCTCGCCGCGCAGCGCCCGGATGCGCCGGAACACGTCGGTGTCCGCGCCGATCCGCACCGGATCCCAGCCCCCGAGCAGCTCCAGCATCTCGCGCCGGAACAGCAGCGACGAGTGGCTGAAGAAGATGATCCGCCGCCCGACCCGCCAGTTCGAGGTCATCCCGAGGTCGGGGCTCACCCGCACCCAGTTGCAGCAGACCGCCGCGAGATCCGGCGCCGCCGCCAGCGCCGCGAGCTGGCGCTCGATCTTCTGTGGATGCGACCAGTCGTCGGCGTCATGCGTGGTGACGAAGGCGCCGGTCGCGGCCTCCAGCCCGCGGTTGCGCGCCGGATAGGCCCCGGCGTTGCGCTCCTGGCGCAGCAGCAGGATGCGCGCGTCCTCCCGCGCCAGCGCCTCGACCGCGGCGACGGTCCCGTCGCTGCTCGCATCATCGACGACGATGATCTCCAGATCGCGAAAGCTCTGCTCCATCAGCGAGCGCAGCGCCGCCTCGATCGTGCCGGCGGCGTTGTGGGCCGGCATCACGATCGACACCCGCCCCATCCCGGCGAGCTCGGCGCGCGGCGCCACCGCGCGGATGTTGTCGAGCCCGAGCGGCCGGTCGGCCCGGCGCAGCCGCAGCGGCGCGAGGCCGGCGCGCGTCAGCACCCCATTGATGCCGCGCAGCCGGGCCGCGTCGCCGCCGAGGCAGTTGGTCAGCGCCAGCGCCGCGTCCGGGTCGGTCCCGCGGCGCGGCCAGCGCCCGAGGATCCGCTCGAACGCCCGCCGCGCCCCGGCCTTGTCGCCCTGCGCGAGCAGGATGTAGCCTTCCTTCATGCGCCGGGTCGCCGAGCCGCGCAGCCCCTCGGGCAGGGCGTCGAGCCCGCGCAGCGTCGCCAGCGCCGCCGCGAAATCGGCGTCGAAGGCCTGCCAGGTCGCCAGCTTCTGGATCGCCTCGGCGCGGGTGTCGTCGCCATAGGCCGCGTCGCCCGCGATCCGCGCCAGCGCGCGCCCGGCCGGGCCGGACAGCCCGCCCCAGAGATGGTGCGCGAGGCGGGCGACCTCGGCCTTCTGCGCCTCGGCGAGGCTGCGCGCGCGCCAGGTCCCCGAACTCAGCCGCAGTTCGACGCGGCGCGGCGGCGACCGGCGGCGAACCAGCCGGCTGGCGCTGCGCACCGGCTCGAGCAGCCGCCAGCTCGGGCTGCCGATCGCCGCCGCGTAGCGTCGCTCCAGATCGAGCGCATACCGCTGGATCTCGGCGAGTTCGCCCCCCGCCTCGTCGCGGGCGGCCTCGATGGCGGCCAGCGCATCCACCTCGTCGGGCGGCGCGGCGTCGGCCTCGGGGGAACCGGGCGCGGGTCCGTCCGTCGGGTCGAGCGGGCCGGTCTGGTCCTCGATCATCGCGTCGTCCTCGCGCATGGTCATATCGCCGCCCGCGACGCGGCGCGCCCGTCTCCGGCGTCGGGGATGCGCCGCGTCATGGCCGGTCCCCGGTCAGCGGCCCGGCCATCGCGCGGCGCAGCCGGGCGATGTGCTGCTCGTAGCCGAAGCGGGCGCGGATCACTTCGCCCGCGCGCTCGGTGTGGCGCAGATAGGCGGAGCGGTCGGCGTAGAGGCCGTTCACCAGATCGCGGACCTCGCCCGGCGCGCAGTAGATCGCCGCTTCGCCGAACAGCGGGCGGAACACCGGCGGCAGGATGGTGGCGCAGCCCGAGGCCATCGCCTCGATGATCGTCCGGCCGAACGCCTCGATCCGCTCCTCATGCGGGAAGAACACGAAAAAATCGAGCCCGGCGAGGAAGTCGCGGGGCGGGATCGAATTGAATTCGAGCACCTCCCAGGCCTCGGGCGACCGGCCGATGGTGCGGGCGGGCACGTTGGCGCCGCCGAGGATGCGCACACGCATCGAGCCGTCGTCGGGATAGGCGGCGAGGATGTCGTCGGCCCGGCTCGGCCATTTCTCGACCGCGTCGCGGCCGTGGCGGCCGATCACCGGCCTTGTGTCGAGCCAGCCCGTGCGCTCGGCCGCCCAGGCGTTGACGTCGATGATGTTGAACCAGTCCTCGGCGGTCAGCAGGTCGCCCTGGTCGTCGGCGGCCAGCGCGTCGCGGACCTGCGGGCCGATGGGCACCCAGTCGCCGGGCGTCCCGAGCCAGGCCGCGACGTTGTCGCGGGCGTCGTGGATCGAATAGAACGGCGCCTCGCCGGCGATCCGCCGCGGCGACTGGTTGACCACGACCCGCACCGAGCGCGCCGCGACCTTGGGCAGGTAGGCCTGCGGCTGGGAGAAGATCGCGGGAAAGCGGATCACCACCGCGTCCGCGGTGACGTCGTCGCCGAAGACCAGCTCCTCGACGGCGCCCTCGTCGATCATCGCCTTGATCGCCGGATTGACGCCGCGGTTCACGTCGTAGCCGTAGCGGTCGATCTGCACCACCGCGGTCCTGAGGCCGGCGCGGACCTGCGCGATCAGCTCCTGGTGGTTCGAGGCCGTGGTGCCGCCGACGTGGCGGAAGTCCGACGCGAGCACCGCGTCGAAATGGCCGCGCCGCGGTTTTCCGGCGCGCATGACATGGGGGACGGCGAACGGCGGCCTGGCGCCGGCGGCCGGGGGCAGTCGCAGCTCGGAGGGCAGGGCGGCTTCGTGCCAGCTGTCGTAGGACCGCGCGTAGGACAGCCGCGCGCCGATCTTGGCGCCGGGATAGGCGGTCGCCGTCGCGCGCGACAGCGAGCCCTCGCGCACGCGGCCCACGGCCAGCAGCTCCGGGATCTCGGTCGTGGCGGCGGCGCCGAAGGCGGTCTGCAGCCGCCGCCAGAATTCGGTGTCGCCGGCGAAGCGCACGCGATCCCAGCCGCCGATGCGCTCGAGCACCGCCTCGCGGCGGAAGGTGATGCTGGACGAATTGAAATGCACGACCCCGGTGGTGAACGGCCGGCGTTCGAAGACGAGGTCGTCGGTCGCCCGCGCCCAGCGGCTGACGTTGGCGACGCGGTCGGGCTCGGCCAGCAGCGCGCGGGCCTGGCGGGCGATGCGCGCCGGATGCGACCAGTCGTCGGCGTCCTGGCAGGTGACCAGCTCGCCCGCGGCCTCGGCCAGCGCCGCGTTGCGCGCGGCGTAGGCGCCGCCGTTCTCCGCCAGCCGGATCAGCCGGATCCGCGGGTCGGCCGCGGCGCAGGCGGCGACGATCTCGGGCGTCGCGTCCGTCGAGGCGTCGTCGGCCACGAGGATTTCGAGCGGGCCCCAGGTCTGGCGCGTCAGCGAGCGCAGGCTGGTCTCCAGGGTCGCCGCGTTGTTGAAGGCCGGCACGATCACCGAGACCAGCGGGCCGTCCTCCGAGCCCGGCGCGTCCGGGGCGGTCAGGGCGTCGATCGAAAGGACCGCGGCCTCCGAGGCGAGCGCGACCCCGGCCGAGGCGCGAAAGGCCCGCGCGATCAGGTCGATGCGGTCGGGCGCGTCCGCGGCGAGCAGCAGCAGCAGGTCGGGATCGTCCTGCGCGAGGTCGGTCGGCGTGGCCTGGACCGGCAGGCCGAGCGAGCGGCGCAGCGACACTTCGAGGATGCGCGCCTCGACCAGCGAGCGCGGGGTCTTGCCCCAGTGCAGCAGGCCGCCGAGGGCGGCCAGCGCCTCGGCGCGCCGCGGCGCGTCCGCGGCGCCGGCGGCGAGCACCAGCGCGCCGCGTTCGGCCAGCGCCCGCGCCGCCTTGTCGGCCTTGGGGTTGTCGCGCAGCGCGGTCAGGTCGGCGATGGCGGCGGCGTGGAACCCGGCCTTGCCGGAGGCCAGCATCCGCCGCGCCTTGTCCGCGTAGCGCGACCCGCTGCGGCCCGGGGTCAGATGGCCCGCGTAGGCCGGGCGGAAGGCGGTGGGCGGGGGCTCGCCGCGCAGGCGGCGCGCGAGCGCCCGCGCCGGTTCGAGCGCGCGCCAGGTCGTGCTGTCGAGCAGCGCGGCGTAGCGCAGCTCCAGCTCGGCGACGTAGCGCTTGAGCTCGCCGATCTCGCGGGTGGTCGCCGCGTAGGCCGCCTGGGCGGCGGCGATCCGGTCCAGCCGGTCGGCGTCCGGTCGCGGCGGTGTCGGATCGGGCAGGACAGTCATTGCAGCGCCCCCAGCCGCCCGGCTCGGTTCGCCGGGCGCGCGGCCCTCATATCGCTTCGCCGCGACCCGTTCAACCGCAGGCGCGCGCGATTGATCGGGACGCCTCGCGCCGGCGGTCGCGGCTGTCCGGCAGAGTGTGCGCAAGCCGTCGTGCGCACGCGTGCGAAACCGGATAAGGCGCTGATCTCAAAGCGAAAAATCTGCGGCGTCAACACAATCTTCACCCGCCGAAACCGTGAAGTCCGGGCGGCTTTCCACCGATGTCGCGGGCCGCGCTATCGCCAGCTCTGCAGGCTGCCCTCGACGCGCTGCGCGGCGATGGCCTCCCAGTCCCAGTCGATGCCGACGCCGGGCGCCTCCGGGGCGTGGGCGCGGCCCTCGCGCAGGTCGAGCCGCGACTGGGTGATGCGGTCGAGCTGCGGGATGTATTCGAGCAGCGGCGCGTTGGGGATGGCGCAGACGAGGCTGACGTGCAGCTCCATCAGGAAATGCGGGCAGACCGCGACGTTGAACGCCTCGGCCATATGCGCGGTCTTGAGCCAGGGCGTCACGCCGCCGATCCGCGCCACGTCGACCTGGACGATGGAGGCGGCGCCCTGCGCCAGATAGTCCTTGAACTGGCTGATGGAGTACAGGCTCTCGCCGACCGCGATCGGCACGCGCGAATGCGCGGCGAGCCGGGCGTGGGCGCCGACGTCGTCGGCGGGCATCGGCTCCTCGAACCAGCCGACGCCGAATTCGGCGAGCATGTCGGACCGGCGCAGCGCCTCGGAGAGATTGAAGCCCTGGTTGGCGTCGGTCAGGAGCTGGAAGGCGTCGCCGACCGCCGCGCGCACCGCGCCGAGCCGGGCGCGGTCCTCGGACAGCGCGGGTTTGCCGATCTTGACCTTGGAGCCGGCGAAGCCGCCCGCCTGCGCGGCCAGCGCGTCCTCGACCAGCGCCTCGGGCGCGAGCTGCAGCCAGCCGCCCTCGGTGGTGTAGAGCGGGACCGAAGGCTTGGCGCCGCCGGCCATGCGCCAGAGCGGCTGGCCGGCGCGGACGCAGCGCAGGTCCCAGAGCGCCACATCGACGGCGGCGAGCGCCAGTGAGGTGATCGCGCCGACCGAGGTGGCGTGCGTCGCGAACAGCAGGTCGCGCCAGATCGCCTCGATCTCCTCGGCCTCGCGCCCGATCAGCCGGGGCGCGAAGACCTGCGCGATCAGGCTCATCACCGCCGGGCCGCCGGCGCCGATGGTGTAGGAATAGCCGGTCCCGACCGCGCCGTCCGTATCGGTGATGCGGACGAGCGGGGTCTCCTGGCTGACGAAGGACTGGATGGCGTCGGTGCGCGGCACCGTCGGCGGCAGATCCACCATCTGGATCTCGACCTGCGCGATCTTCGCCATCAGGCGGCCCTCCCGCCGGGCGCGTCCGAGTCGTGGATCAGGCCCATGATGCCGGCGCTCATCCGGCCGTAGTCGCGGTCGTTCTCCAGCTCGCCGGTGATGCGAAAGCCGCTCATCACCGCCACCCGGTCGGCGAGGGTGATCATCTCGGGCATGTCGCTGGTGATCAGCAGGATCGCGGCGCCGCGGTCGGCGAGTTCGCGCAGCAGCGAATGGAAATAGCTCTTGGTCTTGATGTCGATGCCGACGGTCGGCTCGTCGACGATCAGCACCTCGGCGTCGGCGGCCAGCCATTTCGCCAGCGAGACCTTCTGCTGGTTGCCGCCCGAGAGGTTGCCGATGATCTGGTCGAGGCTGGGGGTGCGGACCTCCAGCTGGCGGATCACCGGCTCGACCGCGGCGCGGACCCGGCCACGGCCGAGCGCGCCGAAGCGGCCCGCGAGGCGGCGCCAGACCGCGATGCCGGCGTTCTCCAGCACGCTGTGGATCAGGATCAGCCCTTCGCCCTTGCGGTCCTCGCTGACGTAGCCGATGCGGTAGCGGTCGCGGGCGGTGCGCACGTCGTCGATGCGGGCGGGGCCGCCCTTCACGCGGATCTCGCCGGCGGTGACGCGGGTGCGGCCGATGATCGCCCGGGCAAGCTCGGTGCGGCCGGCGCCGACGAGGCCGTAGAGCCCGACGATCTCGCCGGCGCGCAGGCTGAGGTTCACGTCGCGGTGGCCGTCGGCGGTGGCGAGGCCGCGCAGCTCCAGCGCCGGCGGGCCCTCGGCGGGCGCGCGCTTGCCGCCGAGGTCGGGGATGCGCTCGCTGCGGCCGATCATCAGCGTCACGAGGTCGGCGCGGCCGAGGCCGGCGAGCGGCCGGCTGGGGCAGGCGTTGCGGCCGTCGCGCAGCACGGTGACCGCGTCGCAGAGTTCCAGCACCTCCTCGAGCTTGTGGCTGACGAAGACGATGGCGACGCCGCTGTCGCGGAGCTGGCGCAGGACGGCGAAGAGCGCCGCGGCCTCGTGCGGAGTGAGCGAGGCGGTCGGCTCGTCGAGCAACAGCACCTTGGAGCGGTGCGACAGCGCCTTGGCGATCTCGACCATCTGCATCCGGGCGACCGACAGGCCCTCGACGCGCTGGCGCGGGTCGAGGTCGAGGCCGAGCATGTCGAGCCATTTCTTCGCCTCGGCGTGCACGGCGCGGTAGTCGACCGGGCTGAGCGCGTTGGGACCGAGCCGGTCGAGCAGGATGTTCTCGCCGATGGAGAAGCGCGGGATCAGGTGGCGCTCCTGGTGGACGACCGAGATCCCGAGGCTGGCGGCGTGGTGGGCGCCGTGCAGGTCGACCGGGGTCTCGCCGATCCTCAGCGTCCCGCTGTCGGCGGTGTGGACGCCGGTGATGACCTTGATCAGCGTCGACTTGCCGGCGCCGTTCTCGCCGAGCAGGGCGTGGATCGAGCCGGCGTCGAGGCGGATCGAGACGTCCGACAGCGCGACCACGCCGGGGAAGGTCTTGGTGACGCCGAGCGCCGAGAAGGCGGGCGCGCCGGTCATGCCGGCCTCGCGGGCGCGCGGCGCCAGCCGCGCAGGCGGTCGATGGCGACGGCCCAGAGGATCAGCGCGCCGAGGGCGATCTGCACCGCGAAGGGGTCGATGCCGAACAGCACCAGCGCCTGGGTGATGATGGCGATGATCACCACGCCGAGGCAGGTGCCGATGACGCTGACATGGCCGCCCTGCAGCAGCGCGCCGCCGATCACCGGCGCCGCGAAGGAGGCGATCAGCCAGTCGGCGCCGATGGTCGGCTGGCCGATCTGCAGGCGCGCGACCACCATCATGCCGGCGATGGCGGCGAGCAGGCCGGAGATCGCATGCGCCCAGACGATGGCCCGGGGCACCGAGACGCCGCCGAGCTCGGCCGCGTGCGGGCTGCCGCCGGCGGCGAGGATGTGGCGGCCGACGCGGATGCGGGCGAGCAGCACCCACATCGCGACGCCGATGATCAGCGCGGGCAGGAACAGCATCGGGATCGGGCCGATGAGCGTGGCGTTGCCGAAGGCCTTGACCGAGTCGCGCACGCCGTAGAACGGCTGGGCCCTGGTCAGGCCGAGCGTCAGGCCGTTGAAGATGTAGAGCGTCGCCAGCGTGATGACGAAGGCCGAGATGCCGGTGCGCGCGACGATCACCCCGTTGGCGAGGCCGGCGGCGAGGCCGACGCCGAGGCCGGCGAGGATCGCTATCGGGACGGGCAGGGCGGTGAACTGCATCACCCCGGCGAAGACGATGGCGGCGAGGCCGCCGATGGCGCCGACCGCGAGGTTCATCTGGCCGATGGCGATGATGATCATCTGCGACAGCGCGATCACCAGGTTGATCGAGACCGCCGCGAGCAGGATCTGGATGTTGTAGCTCGACAGGAACGCCGGGCGGACCGCGGCGATGGCGAGGCTGCCGACCACCACCACGGCGAGGAGGCCGATCCAGTCCTGGCGCAGGAGGGAGATGCGGGTCATCGGTCAGGCCATGTTGTTGCGGGCGAGCAGGGTCCGGCGCACCTTGTCGGCGAGCACGGCGGCGAGCAGCAGCGCGCCGAGCACCGCGCGCACCCAGAACTCGCCGACCTGGAGCAGCAGCAGGCCGCTGCCGAGCAGGGTGCCGAGAACGGCGCCGAGGAAGGTGCCGAGCACCGGCGCGCGGCCGCCGCTGAGCAGCGCGCCGCCGAGCACGGGCGCGAGGAAGGCGGGCAGCAGCCAGTCCTGCCCGAGATGGCCGGCCATCGACGGGATCGCGGCGCCGGTGCGGGCCATCAGCATCAGGCCGGCGGTGGCGGCGATCAGGCCCGAGAGCATGTGCGACAGCGTGAAGACATGGCCGACGTTGACGCCGGAGACCTCGGCCGCGCGCGGGGCGGCGCCGGCGGCGAGCATCTCGCGGCCGAGCGCGGTCAGGCGGTAGAGATAGGCGAGCCCGAGCGCGACCGCGACGGAGACGAGCAGCAGCGGCGAGACGGCGCCCGCGATGCGCGCCTTGCCGAAGGCGGCCACTTCGGGGGGGAGCGCGCGGAACGCCTCGGCGCGGGTGAGGAAGATCATCATGCCGAAGAAGATGCTCATGGTCGCCAGCGTGATGATGAAGCTGTGGATGCCGCTGCGGGTGATGATCGCGCCGTTGATCCAGCCGAGCGCGGCGCCCATGCCGAGCGCGCCGAGCAGCCCGACCGGCAGCGGCATTCCGGCCGATTCGATCAGCCAGCCGCCGAACATCACCGCCGAGACGCCGATGGCGCCGACCGCGAGGTTGAGCCCGCCGGTGACGATCACCACCAGCATCGAGAAGCCGATCATCACGTCGATCGCCATCGTCCGCCCCAGCGCATAGAGCGAAAACCGCGAGGTGAACCCCGGCGCGAAGGCGGCGAAGAACAGCGCGAAGCCCGCGATCAGCACCACGAGGCCGAACTCGTTGCTGAGCAGGAAGCGGCGCGCGGCCGAGCCGCGGACGTCCGCCGCGGCGATCTCCGCGGTTGCGTCGTCGGCGATGTCTGTGCTCATCGGCGCCGCCTCCCCGCCGCGCGTCGGAAGGCGGAGGCGCGGCGAGGCGCCTCCGCGGATGGCGTCGGGATCACGGGCAGTCGAGGTAGGTGTCCTCGAAGGTCGCCATCAGATCCTTGGTGATGCCCTGCATCGCGGTGACGTAGGTGTCGACCTCGTCGACCGCGACATAGACCGTGCCGCTGTCGATGAACTTGTTCGTCTGCGCGGTCTCGCCGAACGGCGCGTCGGCCTTGACGGTGCAGCCGCTGCGCATCCGGTCGGAGGCGAACGACCCGATATAGCCCTGGCCGTAGGGGTTCTGCAGCATGGTGCCGTCGACGAAGCCGTCCTTGATCGCCTGCAGCACCACCTCGTCATGGTCGATGCCGACCATCTTGATGCGCTTGTCGCCGATCCGGCGCAGCGCGTTGGCCGAGACGACGGCGGGCACCCAGGCGGTGGTCACGATGCCGTCGACATTGGCGGCCTCGGCGGCGAGGAAGGCGTTGATCCGCTCCTCGGCCGGCTCCGGCGCGTCGATGTCGGCGATGACCTGCACCACCTCGACCGCGCCATTGGTCTCGTCGGCGGCGCGCTGCACCGCGTCGATCCTGAGCTGGGTGTTGGGATCGACCAGGAAGCCGGTGAAATGCGCGATCCGGCCCGCGCCGCCCATCGCCTTGATCAGCTCCTGGGTGCCGAGATAGGCGGAGTTGCCGGTGTCGGTGCCGAGACAGAAGCTGTCGTCCGACGGGATCTGCAGGCAGCCGGCCAGCGAGATCACGGTCGCGCCCTCGCCGGTCAGCTCGCCGACGATCGAGTTGGTGCCGACCGGGTCGCCCGGGAAGATCAGGAAGCTGTTGTAGCCCTGCGTCAGCAGGCTCTCGAGCAGCTGGTTCTGCTCGCTCAGCTCCCACTGCTGCGGCACGCGGTAGTCGGCGGCGGCGAGGCCGAAGTCCCGGGCCGCATCGGCGCCGGCCTGTTCCCAGGCGGCGAAGTAGGGGTGCGGGCCGCCGGGCACCAGCGCGACGCGGGTGTCGTCGGCGGCGGACGCGGCGCCCCCGGCGATCAGGGCGCCGATCGCGCAGGCGAAAAAGGGTTTCGTCAGGATCATGGCTGGGGTTCCTCCCGTGCGATGCCGTTCTTGTGTCGAAGGCTCTGCGCGGAGGACGCTAATATACTAGTATCCGGCGTCAAGGGGCTTCCGGCCGGGTGGGGCGGGAGAAG
>CAYTMB010000062.1:0-10655 GCA_964438465.1 uncultured Rhodovulum sp.
AGGGTCAAGACGATGCGCGTGCCCGGGATTGCGGCGCTGATGCTGATATGCGCCGCGGCGGCCTGGGCGCAGGGCGCGAGCGTGCCGTTCGGCGGGTTCGAGCACGACAACACGCTGCCGGTGGAGATCACCTCGGACACGCTGGCGCTGGATCAGGCCGCGGGCACGGCGATCTTCACCGGCGCGGTGAAGGTCGGCCAGGGCGCGCTGCGGATGGCGGCGGACCGGCTGGAGGTGTTCTACGCGGCGGCGCCCGAGTCCGGCGGCGGGGCCGCGGAGCGGTCCTCCGGCGCGATCGAGCGGATGCTGGCGAACGGCAACGTCACGCTGAGCAACGGGGCCGAGGCGGCCGAGGCGGCGCAGGCGAGCTATGTCGTCGCGACCGGGATCATCGAGATGGAGGGCGACGTCCTGCTGACCCAGGGCGCCAACGCGCTGGCGAGCGAGAAGCTGCGCATCGACCTGACCGCCGGCACCGGCTTTCTCGAGGGCCGGGTGCAGACGATCTTCACGCCGCAGCGGACCCCCGGCCAGACCGGCGCCGCGACGGACGGGGCGACGAGGGCGCCGAGCCAATGAACCTGCGCCCCGAGCTGCGGGTGACCGAGGGCGGCCAGGGCCTGGTCGCGCAGAACCTCGGCAAGAGCTATCGCAAGCGCCCGGTCCTGCGCGACGTGTCGCTGTCGCTGCGCCGGGGCGAGGTGGTGGCGCTGCTGGGGCCGAACGGCGCCGGCAAGACCACCTGCTTTTACGCCATCGCCGGGCTGTCGCCGCCGGACGCCGGCACGGTGACGGTGGACGGCGCCGACGTGACCTGGCTGCCGATGTACCGCCGGGCGAAGATGGGGATCGGCTACCTGCCGCAGGAGGCCTCGGTGTTCCGCGGCCTGTCGGTGGCCGACAACATCCGGGCGATCCTGGAGGTGACGGTTCCCGACCCCGAGAAGCGGCACGAGATGCTGGACGAGCTGCTCGGCGAATTCTCGATCGCGCATCTGGCGCGGGCCCCGGCGATCGCGCTGTCGGGCGGCGAGCGCCGCCGGGTCGAGATCGCGCGCTGCCTCGCGAGCCAGCCGAAATATGTGCTGCTCGACGAGCCCTTCGCCGGGGTGGACCCGCTGGCGGTCGCGGATATCCGCAACCTCGTGCGCCAGCTGAAGGACCGCGGCCTCGGGGTGCTGATCACCGACCACAACGTGCGCGAGACGCTGGAGATCGTCGACCGCGCCTACATCCTGCACGGCGGCTCGGTGATCATGACCGGCACCCCCGAGGAGGTGGTGCGCGACGACAATGTGCGGCGGGTGTATCTGGGGGACAGCTTCCGGATCTGAGCCGGGCTCCGTTTGATTGCTTCGGAGCTGGCCCGGACCTGGATGAGGCTGGAGCGCGCGGTGGCCGCATTCGCTTCACCGATTTGTCCGTCGACAAATCGGTGCGCACATCGCTCGAAGGGAAGCGCCCCGAGGCGATCAAACAGAGTTCGTATGAGCCGGGGCGGGCTGGCGCATTCGGGTGGACGGGACACATGCGGGGTCCTCGGCTCTGGCCGGCCTCAAGATGCCCCTCGGATTCAATCCGCCGCCTCGCGATCGCAAGCCGGCTGCGGGAACGCCCTTCGGACCGGAACGTCCTGCAGGCGCGAGCGATTGCGTTCTTCCGTCCCGGGAACGACTTCGTCGGACCCGCTCCTGACCAAGATTGCAGGGACAGACTGTCCTGCGTCCGGTCGTTCGACGCGACCGGCGCCGGACCGGGCGTCCGCATTCAGGCGGGGCCGCACGCCGCGGGGCTGGGGCGGACCGGGCGCGCGGGACGCCCGCGCTTCCGCGTGACCCCGGCGCCGTCCGCCGGGCCGGCCGGGCCGTCGCGGGCGCAGGTGACGTCGGCGCGCCGGCGCCCGGCGGCTTCGCGGCGCCGCGGGCGCATTCGATGCGATCCGCGCCCCGGAGCTGCGCTAGGATGGTCGCGGGAGGCGACTCGCGACGAGGCGCACGCCCTCCGGTCCACCCGTCCAGGGAAGCAGGGGAAATTCGATGACGACCTACAAGATAGGCTATTTCGTCGGCAGCCTCGCGGCTGGCTCGATCAACCGCAAGCTCGCCAAGGCGCTGGTGCTGCTCGCCCCCGACGGGCTCGAAATGGTGGAAATACCCTTCAAGGACCTGCCGCTCTACAGCTACGACTACGATGCGGACTTTCCGCCGGTGGCTCGTGCGCTGAAGGAAAACATCGCGGCGGTCGACGGCGTGCTGTTCGTCACCCCGGAGTACAACCGTTCGATCCCCGGCGGGCTGAAGAATGCGATCGACTGGGCGAGCCGGCCCTGGGGCAAGAATTCGTTCAGCCGCAAGCCCTCCGGGGTGATCGGCGCCTCGCCGGGCGCGATCGGCACCGCGGTGGCGCAGCAGAACCTGAAGAGCGTGCTCAGCTTCTGCAATTCGCCGCTGATGAACGCCGTCGAGGCCTATATCCAGTTCACGCCGGGGCTGATCGATGACAACGGCGAGGTCAGCAATCCCGCGACCGCCGAATTCCTGAAGAACTACATGGAGGAGTTCCACGCCTTCGTCGCCCGGGTGCTGTCCGTGCTGCCCCGCGAAGCCTGAGGCCGCCTCCCGCCGCGCAGGCCTGCGACGCCGCTGTTCCGTCCGACCGGATGTCGTCGCGGACGATGGGCGGGTCCGCCGTTTCCGGGCAGGCCACCGGCCGGCGCGCCGGCCGGGCGCCCCGTTGCGCCTGCGGGGTCGGGGCGGTCCGGTGGATGCGGGTGGCAATCGTCGGCGCGGGTTGTATTCTGCGGCATCGGATGGATCGGTGCGGTCCTCGGCGGAGAAACGGGCGCGAACGCGATGTGCGGCGGATCGGGAACGGCGACGACGCCCCGGAGGGCGGCCTGATGGCGCTGAGCCCGCGGATCGAGATCCGGCAGAACCAGTCGCTGGTGATGACGCCGCAGCTGCAGCAGGCGATCAAGCTCTTGCAGATGAACAATCTCGCGCTGGCGGAGTTCGTCGCGGCCGAGGTCGAGAAGAACCCGCTGCTGGAGCTGGCGGCGCCGGTCGCGGCGCCGGCGGCGGCGCATCCGGGCGGCGGCGGGGCCGGCGTCGGCGGGTCGGGCGACGCGCTGGACGGGCTGGCGGCGGCGGTGGGGCTGGCCGAACATCTGCACCGCCAGATCGGGTCGATCCGCGCGGACGCGGCCGTCGTCGCGGCGGCGCATGTGATCGCGGAGGAGATCGAGGACGACGGCTATCTGCGCGCGCCGCTGTCCGAGGTGGCCCGGCGCCACGGGTTGCGGCCGGGCGACGCGCTGCGCGGGCTGGCGCTGGTTCAGGGCTGCGACCCGGCGGGAGTGGGCGCGCGCAACCTGCGCGAATGCCTCGCGCTGCAGCTGCGCGAGCGCGACCGGCTGGATCCGGCGATGCAGGCGCTGCTGGACAACCTCGCGCTGGTCGCGCGCGGGCGCAGCGCCGAGTTGCAGGCGCTGTGCGCGGTCGACGCCGAGGACGTCGCCGACATGCTGGCCGAGCTGCGCGCCCTCGACCCCAAGCCGGGGCTGCGGTTCAGCGCGAGCCTGACGCCGGTGCAGGTGGTCGCGCCCGACGTCTATGTGACGCGCGCGCCGGGCGGCGGCTGGACGGTCGAGCTGAACACCGAGACGCTGCCGCGGGTGCTGGTGAACAACCGCTACGCCGCGACCATCGGCGCGGGCGACGGCGCGGCCAAGCAGTTCGTCTCGGAGATGCGGGTGGCGGCGAGCTGGCTGGTGCGCAGCCTCGAGCAGCGGGCGCGGACGATCCTGCGGGTGGCGAGCGACCTCGCCCGGCATCAGGACGGGTTCTTCGCCGGCGGGCCGCAGGCGCTGCGTCCGCTGACCCGGCGCATGGTCGCCGAGCGGTTGAGCCTGCACGAATCAACCATCAGTCGTGTCACGGCGGGGAAGTACTTCGCATGCGATCAAGGGGTGTTCGAATTGCGCCGCCTGTTCAGCGCGTCGATCCAGGCGGTCGGCGGCGGCGAGGCGCATTCGGCGGCGGCGGTGCAGGACCGCATCCGCCGGCTGATCGCGGACGAAACCGGGGGGCGGCCGCTGTCGGACGACAAAATCGTCGCGGCGCTGAACGGTCAGGGGATAGACATCGCCCGCCGGACGGTTGCAAAATACCGGGAGGGCATGGGTATCCCCTCCTCGATGGAGCGCAGACGCAGCGTGACCGCCTTTTCCGGAATCTGAAGGATTTTGGCCCAAGGTGCGGCGCGTCCGCGCGGGGAGCCCTGCCCGCACGTCACGTCGCCGGCCGGTGACGCGGCCGACGACAGCCGGCGCCCAGCCGGTGGAAAAACAGAAGGGGGCGGCAGGTCATGCGCATTCAGGTCAGCGGCAAGCAGATCGACATCGGCGAGGCGTTGCGCACGCATGTGGAGGGCCGGATGACCGACGTGGTCGGCAAATACGCCGACCGCCCGGTCGAAGCGGTGGTGACGTTCTCGCGCGACCGGCACGAGTTCATCGCCGACGGCTCGGTGCATCTGCCGAGCGGGATGACCGTGCAGGCCAAGGGCAAGGCGGATGAGGTCTACGCCTGTTTCGAGGCCGCGATGGAGCGGATGGAGAAGCAACTGCGCCGCTACAAGCGCCGGCTGAAGGACCACCACCGCGCACGCGAGTTTCCGATTGAAGCCACGGGCGCGCCGTCCTACATCCTCGCCAGCGGTGTCGAACACGCCGATGACGCCGAGCCCGAGACGCTGCAGCCGATCATCGTTGCAGAAATGGAGACGCGAGTGCCCAGTCTGTCGGTCGGTGAAGCGGTGATGCAGATGGAGCTTGCGGGCGCCGGGCTGCTGGTGTTCCGCAACGACGCCCACGGCGGCGTCAATGTGGTGTACCGGCGCGACGACGGCAACATCGGCTGGATCGATCCCCGGAACACGCTGTGAGGCCCTGACATGGAGCTGGCGGAAATACTCGGTCCCGGCGCCGTCCGCGCGCCGCTGAAGGCGACGAGCAAGAAGCGGTTGCTGCAGGATCTCGCCGACATGGCCGAGACGGTCTACGGCCTGCCGACCGAGACGACCTATCGCGCGCTGATGGACCGCGAGGCGCTCGGCCCCACCGGGGTCGGGCGCGGCGTGGCGATCCCGCACGCCCGGTTCGCCGGGGTCGATCACGTGATCGGGCTGTTCGTGCGGCTGGAGAAGCCGGTGGACTTCGAGGCGATCGACCGCCAGCCGGTCGATCTGGTGTTCGCGCTGTTCGCGCCGGAAGCCGCGGGCGCCGAGCATCTGAAGGCGCTGGCGCGGGTGTCGCGGACCCTGCGCTCGGAGGCGGTCTGCGCCAAGCTGCGCTCGACCTTCGATCCCTCGGCGATCTACGCCATCCTGACCGAGACCAAGGGCGAGCAGGCCGCCTGAGTCTCCTTCGGGATCCGTGCGGGCGACGCGACGCTCTCCGGGGCGTATCATCGTGATACAGGCGTGTATCACGATGATACAGCGATCAAGAGATTGATATCAAAGGGAAATCCTGGAGGCAGCGAAATCCCGCCATGCGGCGCTCCGGAAAGAAGCCGCGCGGACCCCGGTCGCGCCTGTGTCGCGCAGCATGGACCCGGCGATTCCGCGGACGCCGGTTTGCGCAAACCGAACGGCTTGACCGAATTTCACCTGTGGACGGGCTCGCGGGAGCCCGCGCCGCTTCGCAGCGGGCCGGCGCCGGGCCCCGGCGCCACAAGCGCGACGATGCAGCGCGCCGCGGACGCCCCGGCGCAAGCGGCGCGACCTCGACGCGGCGCATGGGTCCGGCCAGCACTGGCCGGAGGTCTTCGGCGCCGCGGCGGGCCGGTCAGCCGCGGGCGACGGCGCGTTCGGGCAGCGGCGCGTAGGCGGCGGTCACCGCCTGCAGGAATTCGAGGAACTCGTCGCGCAGCTCCTCGCGGGCGAGGCCGAAGGCGACGGTGGCCTGCAGGTAGCCGGTCTTGGAGCCGCAGTCGAAGCGGCGGCCCTTGAAGCGGAAGGCGTGAACGTCGTCGCGCGCCGCGATCTCGGCGGCGATCGCATCGGTCAGCTGCACCTCGCCGCCGGCGCCGGCGCCCTGGCCCTGGAGGTTGTCGAGCACCTGCGGGGTCAGGATGTAGCGGCCGATCACCGCGAAATTCGACGGCGCATCGGCGGGCTTGGGCTTCTCGATCATGCCGCGCACCGACATCGTCGGCCCGGCTTCGGCGCCGACGTCGAGAATGCCGTAGGACGAGACACTGTCGTGCGGAACCTCCATCGTCGCGACCATGTTGCCGCCGGTCTCGGCGTAGGCCTCGACCATCTGCTGCAGGCAGGGGGTCTCGGCGTCGATCACGTCGTCGGGCAGGATCACCGCGAAGGGCTCGTCGCCGATCAGGCGGCGGGCGCACCAGACCGCGTGGCCGAGGCCGAGGCGCTCCTGCTGGCGGACGTAGGCGACGGCGCCGCTGACCATGTCGGTCGCCTTGAGCACCGCCAGCAACTTGTCCTTGCCGCCCTCGCGCAGCGCGGTCTCGAGCTCGGGCGTGGCGTCGAAATAGTCCTCGAGCGCGCTCTTGCCGCGCGAGGTGACGAAGATGAATTCGGTGATGCCCGCGGCGCGGGCTTCGTCGATCGCGTACTGGATCAGCGGGCGGTCGACGAGGGGCAGGATTTCCTTGGGAACCGACTTGGTGGCGGGAAGGAAGCGGGTGCCGAAGCCCGCGACCGGAAAGACCGCCTTGGTGACCTTCAAGCTCATTCGTCGTCCTCGCTCGTTACTCTGCCATAACCGGATGGCCGCAGGATCGTTCCGGCCAAACACCAACGGCCTAGCATATCGCCGCGCCGCCGTCGCCGGGGAATATCGGTCGTCATGCGATGCCCTGCCGCGCCAGGATGGCTTCGAGCCGGGCGACGTCGGCGGGATTGTTGAGTTCCCAGAACGCGCAGCCGCGCGCATCGACCTCGACGCAGCGGACCGCGACGCCGTTCTCCATGAATCGCAATTGCTCCAGGCCCTCCCAGATTTCAAGGGATCCCTCGTCCTGGCCTGCATACCGCAACAGCGGGTCGCGGCGATAGGCGTAGACGCCGACATGGTGAAAGACCGGGATCGTCTCGCCCGGCCCGAGCGCCCGGCCGGTGTAGGGGATCACCTCCTTGGAGAAGTAGAGCGCCCGTCCGGCGCGGTCGAACACCGCCGTCGTGCCGCCGACGCGGCCCTGGCGGCGATCCTCGAGAAAGCCCGCGAGCGCGGCGGCGTCGCAGCGCAGCACCGGCGTCGCGACCGGGCAGTCGGGGTCGGCGGCCATCGCCTCGATCAGCGCGCCGACGAACCAGGGCGGCGTTAGCGGCGCGTCGCCCTGGAGGTTGACGATCACGTCCCAGCCGGGTCCGAAGGCCTGCGCGACGGCCGCGCAGCGCTCGGTGCCGTTGCGGCAGGTCGAGGGCGTCATCGCCACTTCGGCGCCGAAACCGGCGGCGGCCTCGGCGATGCGGTCGTCGTCGGTCGCCACCACGATCCGGTCGACGCCCGGAACCTCGCAGGCGACCTCCCAGGTCCGGCGGATCAGGCTGCGCGCCTCGCCCGTGGCGCCGCGCAGCTCGACCAGCGGCTTGCCCGGGTAGCGGCTCGAGGCGTAGCGCGCCGGAATGACGAGCAGGACGGCCATGGCGCGCGGACGATCAGGCCGGGATGAGCGCCACGCCGGGGGCGTGGGCGATGAAGAACGGGTTCTCGAACCCGGTCTTGCCGTAGGTCAGCGGCGCATGGGTGTCGAAGCGCACGACCTTGCCGCCGGCGCCGAGCAGCACCGCCTGGCCGGCGCCGGTGTCCCATTCCATCGTCCGGCCCAGCCGGGGGTAGAGGTCGGCCTCGCCGGCGGCGACGAGGCAGAACTTCAGCGACGAGCCCGCCGAGCGGAAGTCGGCGACCGCGTAGCGCGAGATGTAGTCGTCGGTCGCCTGATCGCGGTGCGACTTGGACGCCACCACCACCAGCGCCGCCGGATCGGGATCGGAGACGCGCAGCGCCGTGGTGGCGCCGGGCGCGGCCGGGTCGAACGCGCCGGTTTCCTCGACGGTCCGGCCGTCGGCGTCGGTATAGAACAGCCGGCCGATGGCCGGGGCATAGACGACGCCGCGGGTGGGCGCGCCGTTCTCGATCAGCGCGATGTTGACGGTGAAGTCGCCGCGGCGCTGGACGAATTCCTTGGTGCCGTCCAGCGGGTCCACCAGAAAGAACGTCGTCGCCTCGACGCCGTGGGTCGCCGCCTGTTCTTCGGTGACGATGGCGATCTCGGGGAAGGCCGCGCGCAGGCCGGCCGAGATCAGCGCGTCGGCGCGTTCGTCGGCTTCGGTGACCGGCGAGGCGTCGGACTTGGACTTCACCTCGAAATCCGGGCCGTTGTACACGTCGAGGATCGCCTCGCCCGCCGCGAGGGCGAGGGTGCGGCAGGTCGTCATGATCTTGGCGTAGTCCATCGGCGAAATCTCCTCGGCACTGGTCAAGCTGGGGCTGCGCGTGATTACCTCCGAGCTATGAACCACCCCCCGCCGCGTTGTAAACAGCATGGCGCCGGGATCGCCCGGACTGCGGCATGGAAGGCGCACCGATGACCAGATCCGGACCCCGGGGCGCGCTGGCGCTGCAGACCATCGCGATGCCGGCCGACACCAACGCCAACGGCGACATCTTCGGCGGCTGGCTGATGGCGCAGATGGATCTCGGATCCTCGGTGGTGGCCCGCGGTCGCGCGCGGGGCCGGGTGGCGACGGTCGCGGTCGAGGCGATGACCTTCCACCGTCCGGTGCGCGTCGGCGACGTGGTCTCGATCCATGCCGAGCTGCTGCGCGAGGGCCGCACCTCGATGACGGTCGGGGTCGACGTCTGGGTGCTGCGCCAGCCCGAGGGCGGGCATTTCCGCGTGACCGAGGCGACCTTCGTCTTCGTGGCGGTCGACGAGGCCGGCGCCAAGCGGGTGCTGCCGGGCGCGCCGGCGCCGACCGCGACGGCCTGACGCGGGATGGACGCGGCGCCGCAGCCGGGACTGTTCCGCCGCCTGCGCTGGCTGCTGATCGCGGTCGCGGCGTTCGTCGGGCTGTGGGTCGTCGCGGTCGCGGGCAACAGCCTCGGGCGCTATTTCGGCTGGATCGTGCCGGCGGAGGCGCCGGGCGCGCTGGCCGAGACGCTGCGGCCGTTCTACCGGGTGGCGAAGCCCGCCGGCGACGGGCCGTTTCCGACCGCGCTGCTCTATTCCGGCTGCGACGGGCCGCATGACAACATGGGCCGCTGGTCGGAGATGCTGGTGGCGCGCGGCTGGGCGGCGGTGACGGTCGACAGCCACGGACCGCGCGACTTTCTCGACAGCGAGATCTGGCGGCTGATCTGCGCCGGGCAGCTGCTGATGGGATCGGAGCGGGCCGGGGACGTGCTGGTCTCGATCTACGACGCCCGGCGGATGCCCTTCGTCGATCCCGACCGGCTGGTGCTGATCGGGGCGTCGCACGGCGGCTGGGCGATCATGGAGCTGCTGGTGTTCGAGAAGACCTGGCGGCTGCCGTTCAACCTCGCGGCGCTGCCCGAGGGCGCGGTCGAGCATCCGCTGCAGGGGGTGGTGGGGTCGATCCTGCTCTATCCCTATTGCGGGACGGCGAACCGGGCGCGGCGGATCGGCTGGCGGCTGCCGGCGCCGGTGCTGTTCCTGCTGGCGGAGCGGGATTCCATCGCGCCGGCGGCGGATTGCCTGGAGGTGGCCGACCTGCTGGCCTCGCAGGGGATCCCGGTGGAGACCACGGTGTTCGAGGGCGTGACGCACGGGTTCGACCAGATCGAGCGGGCGCCGATGAGCCTGCTGGAGTTCGACCCGGAGGCGACCGCCGAAGCGATGGCGATCGCGGGCGCGTTCCTCGACCGGCTGGAGGCGGGGTCGCAGCCGTGAGGGCGACGCCGCAGGGGACCGGGCGCACGGGTTGGGCACGCGTGCCCAACAGGTCAAGACGTTGATTTAAATGGATATTTATCGCCGCGTTCATGAATTCTTAGCAGGCGCCAATCCCGGGCCGGGGGTGTCGGCCTTGGGCAGGAACCGGTTCGCGAGCGTCCACCAGATCAGCGCCCAGGCGGCGCCGGCGGCCCAGCCGGCGAGCACGTCGGTCGGCCAGTGCACGCCGAGGTAGATCCGGCTGATGCCCACCGCCAGCGTCGCGAGCAGCGCGACGGCGAGGATATAGGCCTTCAGCACCCGCCGGGGCTGGTCGCGGGCGAGCAGCGCCGCCAGCGTGAGATAGGTGACGGCGGCCATCATCGCGTGGCCGGAGGGGAAGCTGGAGGTGTAGGTGACCGCGCCGTGCGGCACCAGATCCGGGCGGGGCCGGTCGAAGCCGAGCTTGAACAGCGTGCTGGCGGCCTGGCCGGTGGAGACGGCGGCGAGCACGAACCACATCTCGAGGCGGCGGCGGTCGAGCCAGAGGAATCCCGCCACCGCGGCGGTGACGCCGATCAGGACGCCGACGCCGCCGAGCGCGGTGACGTCGCGGCCGAGCTCCTCGACCCATGGCGGCCCGAGCGGATCGGCGAGGTCGGCCGGGTTGCGCAGCGCCAGCAGGACGGCGGTGTCGAAGGCGTGGGTCTCGCCCTCCATCGCCTCGTC
>CAYTMB010000063.1:0-10652 GCA_964438465.1 uncultured Rhodovulum sp.
GAGCGCTGGGGCGGCGCCTATCCGTTCATGCTGGTGCTCGACGCCGACAGCCTGATGACCGGCGAGACCGTGCTGGAGCTCGCGCGCCGGCTCGAAGCCGATCCGGACGCCGGGCTGGTGCAGACCGCGCCGGCGCTGATCGGCGGGCGCACCCCGCTGGCGCGGCTCCAGCAGTTCGCCGGCCGGGTCTACGGCCCGATGCTGTCGCGCGGCCTCGCGAACTGGTTCGGCGACGCCGGCAACTACTGGGGTCACAACGCGATCATGCGGACCGCGGCGGTCGCGTCCTCGGCCGGACTGCCGACGCTGCCCGGCAGGCAGCCGTTCGGCGGCCTGATCCTCAGCCACGACTTCGTCGAGGCCGCGCTGCTGCGCCGCGCCGGCTGGGGCGTGCATCTGGCTGCCGACCTCGGCGGCAGCTACGAGCGCAGCCCGCCGAACCTGATCGAGATGGTCACGCGCGACCGGCGCTGGGCGCAAGGCAACCTCCAGCATCTGGCGATCCTGGGATCGCCGGGCCTGCATCCGGTCAACCGCGCGCATATGGCGATCGGCGCGCTCGCCTATCTCGCCTCGCCGCTGTGGCTGCTGTTCCTGCTCGCCGGCATGGGCCTCGCGCTCTACGCCAATCTGGTCCCGCCGGACTATTTTCCCAACGGCTGGGCGCTGTTCCCGACCTGGCCGCAGATCGACGCCCAGCGCGCGATCGCGCTGTTCGGGCTGTGCCTGCTGCTGCTCTACCTGCCCAAGCTGATCGGGCTGGCCGGCTTCCTGCGCGACCCGGCCTCGCGCGGCCAGCGCCTGCGCGCGCTGCCCGACGTGCTGGCGGAGGTGCTGATCTCGGCGCTGACCGCGCCGATCCTGATGCTGACCCAGACCCGCGCCGTGTTCGAGATCCTGCTCGGCCGCGACAGCGGCTGGAAAGCGCAGGCGCGCGATTCCGACCGGATCGACTGGTCGGCGCAATGGCGGTTCCATCGGCGGCACATGCTGGTCGGGGCGATGTTCGCGATCGCGGCGGGCGCGATCTCGCTGTCGCTGCTCGCCTGGATGAGCCCCGCGCTCATCAGCATGCTGATCGCCGCGCCGCTCGGCGCCTTCCTCGGCTCGAACGCGGCCGGCGACTGGCTGCGCCGCCGCGGCCTGCTGTCCACGCCCGAAGAGCGGGCGCCGCCCGCCATCGTCCGCGCCGCCGCGGCGGCGGTCGCCGACCTGCGCGCCGCGCCGCCGCCGCCGCCGGGCCTGCCCGCGCTGCTCGGCGACCGCGCCGCCCTGGCGCGACATTTCGCCTGGCTCGACGCCCGCACCGAACGCCGCCCCGAGGAGGCGGACCCGACGCTCGCCGCCGCCTGGCTACGCGTCACCGAGGGCGCCGGCCTCGACGCGCTCGACCCCCGCCAGAGCTACGCGGTGCTCGCCTCGTCGCTGATCCTGCGCCGCGTCGTGGACGCCGAACGCCCGGCCGCCGTCGCCTGGACCCGCAGCCCGCGACGCACGCTGGAAGGCGCCTCGTGATCCGACCGGCGGACGAGGCGAAACCGCTTCGATCAAATCCTCCTTTTAAATCAGATAGATAATCCGTGTAACATCGTGTTACGCTCCCTCCGAAGCAATATTCTCACGCGCTGAAACCTCGGGCGGTGACAGGAATCTCCTCCCACGACCGAACGCCGCGCCCGCCATCGTCCTTCCGCGCCTCGACGCCCGGCCGCCGGTTCAGGCGCGCGCGAGCAGCTCCGCCTCGTAGCGCGCCTTCATGTCCTCGACCGCCTGCGAGTGCCGCGCGGCGAGGTCGGGGCGCAGCTTCTCCGCCCGCGCCGCCGAATCCATCGTCGGCAGGTGCTGCCCCTGGAAATGCGGCATCACGTTGCGCGCGATCAGCTCGTAGCTCTTTTTCGTCGCCTCCGGGTCCGCCCAGTTGTGCGCCAGCATCAGATAGGCGCCGAAGCCGCCGTTCGACTGCTTCATCAGCCGGTCGATCTGCGCCACCGCCATGTCCGGCGTGCCGATCGCGCCGAAGCCGCTCTCGTTCACGAACTCGATCATCTCGCGGACGTTGTCGCCCGGCACCGCCATCTGCGGGAAGGCCGCGACCGCCTGGAAATAGTGGAACCACTGCTCCATGCCGTATTCGACGTCGCGGTACGCCTGCTCCATCGTGTCGGCGATATGCACCAGCCCGACCAGCCGCCATTTCGAGCGGTCCACCGTGGTCCCGTGCGCCGCCGCCTCGGCCTCCATCACCCCCCAGTGCAGCGCCAGCGCGTCGAAGCCCGCCGCCGTCGTCGCGCCGATCGACAGCAGCCCCAGCCCGTGCCGCCCGCCCAGACGCGGCCCGGCCGGCGAGGCGACCCCGGCGGTGACGATGTCGAACAGCGGGCTGGAATAGGGCCGCAGGTGCAGCCGCGCCTCGCGCAGATCCCAGCGGTCGTTCCGAAACGTCACCGGCTCGTCCGAGCGCAGCAGTCGCACGATCACCCCGAGGCTGTCCTCGAGCAATTGCCGGGTCTGCGACGGCTCCAGCCCGATCATCCGCGCGTCGGTCGGCAGCGCCCCCGGCCCCACGCCCAGCATTACCCGCCCGCGCGTCAGGTGGTCGAGCATCACGATCCGCTCGGCGACCCAGAGCGGGTTGTGGTAGCTCAGCGACACCACCCCGGTGCCGAGCCTGATGTGCCGGGTGCGCTCGGCGGCGGCGGCGATGAAGATCTCCGGGCTCGGGATGATCTCGGAGCCGGCGGAATGGTGCTCGCCGATCCAGGCTTCGTCATATCCGCAGCGATCCAGCCACTGCATCAGCTCCAGGTCGGTCTGCAGCGCCAGCGTCGGGTTGATCCCGGGTTTGTGGAACGGCGCCAGAAACACGCCAAAGCGAAGCCGGTCGGTCACGCGTAGCCCCCCTGATGAACGGCGCGTCCCGGCCGGGCGCGCTCTTGAAGCCCGCGATGATGCGAGCCCTCGACGCCCCGAGTCAACCGGCGCGCGACCCGCCGACCGGCGGCTCTTGCGCGGCGCGCGGGGGCGGCCCATGTTCCGGGCATGGACCAGCATCGCTTCAATCTCGACCGCATCGCCCGGGCGCTGGACCGCCCGGCGGCGGCGTCGTCGGACTACGACCTCGATCCCTCCGCCCGCCCGGACCGCGCGCCGCGGCTGCGCGCGGCGTCGGTGCTGGCGCCGCTGGTCGAGCGCGGCGCCGGGCTGAACGTGGTGCTGACCCGCCGCGCGGCGCGGCTGGCGCATCACCCGGGCCAGGTCGCCTTTCCCGGCGGCAAGCAGGAGCCCGGCGACGCCGACGCCGAGGCGGCCGCCCTGCGCGAGGCCGAGGAGGAGATCGGCCTGCCGCGCAGCTCGGTGCAGGTGCTCGGCGCCTTCGATCCGCACGAAACGGTGACGCATTTCCTCGTGACGCCCTTCGTGGGCCTGGTGACGGCGCCGTTCACGCCGCGCCTCGACCGCGCCGAGGTCGACGAGGTCTTCGAGGTGCCGCTGGCCTTCGCGCTCGATCCGGCGAACCTCGCGGTGCACCGGCGGCGCTGGAACGGGCGCTGGCGGCAGTACTACGCGATCCCCTACGGCCCGCATTACATCTGGGGCGCCACCGCGCGCATTCTCAAGACGCTGGCGGACCGCCTCGGGGATCCGTGAGCGCGCCGCGGATCGACCCGCCCTGGCTCGCGGCGGCCGGGCCGCGCGCGGTGTTCGCGGCGCTGGAGGCTGGCGGGCGGCGGGCGTTCTTCGTCGGCGGCTGCGTGCGCAACGCGCTGATGGGCCGTGTCGCCTCCGACCTCGACATCGCCACCGACGCGCGCCCCGACGAGGTGATGCGGCTGGCTGCGGCGGCGGGGCTGAAGGCGGCGCCGACCGGGATCGCGCATGGCACGGTGACGCTGATCCACGACGGCGCGCCGCTGGAGGTGACGACTCTGCGCCGCGACGTGGCGACCGACGGGCGGCGCGCGGTGGTGGCCTTCACCGACGACCTCGCCGAGGACGCGGCGCGGCGGGACTTCACGATGAACGCGCTCTACGCCCGGCTGGACGGGTCGGTCGTCGATCCGCTGGGCGGGCTGCCGGATCTGCGGGCGGGGCGGGTGCGCTTCGTCGGCGACCCGGCGGCGCGGATCGCCGAGGATTACCTGCGCATCCTGCGGTTCTTCCGGCTTCACGCCTGGTACGGCGATCCGGCGCAGGGGATCGACGCCGAGGGGCTGGCGGCCTGCGCCGCCGCCGCGGACGGGATCGCGCGGCTGTCGCGCGAGCGGATCGGCGCGGAGATGGCGAAGCTGCTCGCCGCCCCCGACCCCGCCCCGGCGGTCGCGGCGATGGCGGCCAGCGGGGTGCTGGCGCGCGTGCTGCCCGGCGCGGACCCGGCGCCGCTGGCGCCGCTGGCGCATCTGGAGGCGCAGGGCGGCCATCCGCCGTCCTGGCGGCGGCGGCTCGCCGCGCTGGGACCGGCGGCCGCCTGGGTCGCGCCGCTGCGGCTGGCCAGGGCCGACGCGCGGGCGCTGGAGGCGACGGCGGCGGCGCTGGCCTCGGGCGAGGGACCGGCGGCGGCGGCCTATCGCTTCGGGGGCGAGGCGGCGCGCGACGCGGCGCTGATCCTCGCGGCCTCGCTCGGCGCCGCGCCGCCGGCGGCGCTGGAGGCCGAGCTCGCCCGGGGCGCCGCCGCGACGCCGCCGCTGCGCGCGGCCGACCTGCCGGAGCGGACCGGCGCGGCGCTCGGCGCGGCGCTGAAGCGGGCCGAAGCCGCCTGGATCGCCTCGGATTTCACGCTGGACCCGGCGGCGCTGCGGGCGATCGCGCTCGGGGCGGAGACCCGCGTTCCTGACCCGCGTTCCTGAAGGGAGACCCTGCATGACTGACCAGCCGCTCGCCCGCCTCGCCGTCGTCGGCCTCGGCATGGCGACCAAGCCGCATCTCGAGGCGCTGGCCGAACTCGAGGGCCGGGTCGCGGTCTCCGGCGTGTTCAACCGCAGCCGCGGCAAGGCCGAGGCGGTCCGCGCCCGCTACGGCCACCCGGTCTTCGATAGTATCGAGGCCATCGCGTCGGACCCCGGCACCGACGCGATCATCCTCGCCACCCCGCCGAACGAGCGCGACGCCATCGTGCGGATGATGGCGGCGGCGGGCAAACATGTGCTGACGGAAAAACCCGTCGAACGCACGCTGGCGGCCGCCGAGGCCATCGTCGCGCTCTGCGAGGCGCAGGGGGTCCGCCTCGGCGTCGTGTTCCAGCACCGGTTCCGGGCCGGGGCGCGGCGGCTGCGGGCGCTGGTGGACGACGGCGCGCTCGGCGAGCTGGCGCTGGTGCGGGCGCTGATCCCGTGGTGGCGCGATCAGGCCTATTACGACGCGCCCGGGCGCGGGACCTATGCGCGCGACGGCGGCGGCGTGCTGATCAGCCAGGCGATCCATGTGCTCGACCTGATGCTGAGCCTGACCGGCCCGGCGCGCTCGGTGCAGGCGATGACCGCCGCCACCCGGCTGCACCGTCTGGAGGCCGAGGACTTCGCCACGGCCGGGGTGGTTTTCGCCGGCGGCGCCGTCGGGTCGATCGTGGCGACCACGGCGACCTGGCCGGGCGAGGAGGAGAGCCTCACGCTCGACGGGTCGGAAGGCTCCGCGCGGCTGCAGGGCGGCCTCCTGTCGGTGCGCTGGCGCGACGGGCGCGAGGAGACCGTCGGCGAGGCCTCCGGCACGGGCGGCGGCGCCGATCCGATGGCCTTCCCCTGCGACTGGCATCGCGACCTGATCGAGGACTTCGCCCGCGCCATCGCGGAGGGCCGCCCGCCCGCGATCCCCGGGCGCGCGGCGCTGGAGGTGCATGCGCTGATCGACGCCATGACCCGCTCGGCGGCCGGCGGCCGCGTCGTCGAGGTGACGCGCGCCGCCGGCTAGCGCCGCGTGACGCTCGCCCTGCCGACCGGGCCTTGCCGGGGTCGGTCGGCAGGCTTCCGCGCAGGCGGCGCGGCGCGCTTGTCCGAATCGACGCGACGGCGCAATATGGAACATACAGCGAACATTCTGGGGGATCCGATGAGCAGGGACAGCTTGAAATCGACGGCCGAGAAGCTGGTCGCGCATTGCCGCGCGAACACGACGAAAGAGGGGCTCGACGCGCTCTACGATCCGGGCGCGGTCTCGGTGGAATCGATCGCCATGCCGGGGGCCGGCGGTCACGAGACCCTGGGCGTCGAGGGCATCAAGGGCAAGCACGACTGGTGGGAAAAGATGATGGAGGTGCATTCCTCCAGCGCCGAAGGACCGTTCCTGCACGGCGAGGACCGCTTCGCGGTGATCTTCGCCTTCGACGCCACCGACCGCACCAACGGCAGCAGGGTCGAGATGCGCGAAGTGGCGATCTACACCGTCAACCCGGCCGGCAAGATCGTGCGGGAGGAGTTCTACTACGACTGACGCCGACGGCCTTCGTCCCTGACCGGCGGCCAGGGTTCGGGGTGACATGGCGCGAAAACCGTCGGCTCGGGCGGGGGCGCGGCAAGCAACTGAAAAGGCGAAATTTTCTCTGGCTGGAAACAGGCTGGAAAGCGGCTGGAAACCGGCTTGCCACTTTTTCAGGATTTGGGAAGGCTTCGGTGCGGGTCGGGCGTCCGGGTCGTTGGCGTGAAGCGGCGTTCCCTGTCGCAGCCGTCCGGAGGCGGCTTCGGGTCGGCCACCGACGAAAAGACGCCTGACCGCCGCGGCGGCGCCAAGGGAAACCTGCGCGCGATCTCTGCTGAGGCGCCGCCATTCCGGTCGGGCCGATCGCCCGCTGTCCCGGCCACCGAGAAGGTTGCCAACTCGTTGATGCGCGGAATATATTGGAGCGTTTTCAAAAAGATACCTGGAGTCGCACGCGTGCGAGCCGCACCCGGGCGAGCCCGTATGGACAGGGCCGCGAAAGGGCGGGGCCTGTCAGGCGGCGACGACTCGGTGCGGATCTTCGGCCGGAGGCGTGGCGGAGACTTCGCGGACCTTGCGGGCGATCTCGGCGAGGGTGGCGGTCAGGCGGTTGAGCTCGGAGACCGACGAGGCGCGGTCGGGACCATAGCGCAGCACCAGATACTCGCGGTCGAGCGTCAGCCGGATCAGGTGCAGCCGGGTCTTGGCGCGCAGCGCGAGGCCGCGCTCCATCGCCAGCGCCGCCCGCATCCGCAGGTCGTGACCCTGGGCGCGCAGCCGGCCGGGCGATTCGCCCAGCGCGCGCAGGAAGGCGTCGAGATAAAGCTCGATCGCATGCACGGCGCAGAACCGGCCCGGGGCGCAGGCGATGGCGTCGCCGCCGCGGGACTCCTCCAGCAGGCGCAGCGCCGAGCGGTGGTAGGTCTCGGCGAACCGCAGCATCTCGTCGGCGGTGGCGGTGAATCCGGGGCAAGGCGCGGCGCTCGCAGTCATGGAGAACCTCCGCTGGCGTCACTCTGCGATCAGAATGCGAGGAACTCGCCGACCGATCAAGCGCGCGGCGCCGGCTCGGTTAATTTCCGGCGCGGCCTGCTTCGACCAGACGTTTCAGGCGAACGAGGTCGCCGAGGACCAGCGCCGCATCGGCCTCGAGGCGCGCGTCGGTCCAGCCGGGCTGGCGGAACAGGGTGAAGGCGAGCAGGCTGCCGGCGCCGTTCGGGACCACGCGCATCGGGTTGTAGAAGGCCTGTCCCGAGGCCAGCGTGACCCAGTGGTCGAGCACGCCGTGCGGGTTCGGCGCGGCGAAGCGCAGCTCCGCGGCGCCTTCGGCCATCTCGACGGTCCAGCCCGCGTCGTCGCGGCGCACCGCGCGGGCGAAGTTGGGCGCCCAGAGCGGCAGGTTCTGCGGGTCGCTCGCGACGGCGTAGACCCGCTCTGCCGGGGCGTCGATCGCGACCTGCACGATGCGCGCCTCGGCGGCGGGCGTCACGGCCATTTGGCGATCGGCGGCAGCGACATCAGCACCGCCTCCGGGTTGTGGCCGGTCTGCAGCCCGAACTGGGTGCCGCGGTCGTAGACGAGGTTGAACTCGGCGTAGCGGCCGCGCTTGACCAGCTGGATCTCGCGCTGCGCCTCGGTCCAGGGCCGCTTCATGTGCCGCGCGACCAGCGGCGGAAACGCGTCGAGGAAGGCGCGGCCGACGTCCTGGGTGAAGGCGAAATCGGCCTCCCAGTCGCCGGTCGCGAGGTCGTCGTAAAAGACGCCGCCGACCCCCCGCGGCTCGTTCCAGTGCCGGATCAGGAAATACTCGTCCGCCCAGGCCTTGAACCGCGGATAGTAGCCCGGATCGTGGGCGTCGCAGGCGCGCGCGAGCGCTGCGTGAAAGAACGCGGTGTCCTCGGCGTCCTCGATCATCGGGTTGAGATCGGCGCCGCCGCCGAACCAGACGGCCGCCGGCGTCCAGAACATCCGGGTGTTCATGTGGACCGCCGGGGTCAGCGGCGAGCGCATGTGCGCGACGAGGCTGATCCCGCTCGCCCAGAACCGCGGATCCTCGTCGAGCCCGGGGATCGCCTTGCGCGCGGTCAGGCTGCGCTGGGCCTGCGGCGCCAGCGCGCCGTAGACGGTCGAGATGTTGACGCCGACCTTCTCGAACACCCGGCCCTCGCGCATCACCGACATCACGCCGCCGCCGCCATCGCCCTCGGCGTCGCGCCGGGTCGCCTTGCGCTCGAACCGCCCCGCCGGCAATCCGGCGAAGGGTCCGGCGTCCTGCGCGTCCTCCAGCGCCTCGAAGGCGGCGCAGATCCGGTCGCGCAGGGCCGTGAACCAGGCGGAGGCCCGCGCCTTCTCGACCTCACCGACGCTCTCCATTCCGACCACCGCCGTATCCATGACTTCGACTCGCTTATGATGACGGGGGCGAGGATGTCCAGAACCGCGACCGGCGCCATTGATCTGGCGCAAGTTCCGACCGGCGCGCGACGGGCGCGGGGGGGCCAGGCGTCACAAGGGGTGACACGGGCGGCATTTTGAGGTAGGAACCACCCGAACCCGCAGGAGGCGCTCGATGAGAAAGATCCGGATCCCCGTTCAGTTCTGACCGGCCCGGATCGGGCCGTTGGCCCCGTTCATCGTCTTCCGCCCGAGGTTTCTCCCGATGCTCCGCTTCTTCGAGTCGCTCGTCGACCCTTACGTCGCCTATCCCGAAAACGATACGCCGCCGGACCGGCTCTGGCCGTTCCTGAAGGCGTATCTGGCGCCGATGCGCCGGGTGATGGCCTGGGCCGCGCTGTCGATCCTGATCGTGGCGGTGATCGAGATCGCGCTGATCTGGTACGCCGGCCGGCTGGTCGACATTCTCGGCGACACGCCGTCCGCCGAGGTCTGGACGCGCTACGGGCTCGAGCTGGGGCTGGTGGCGCTGTTCATCCTGATCCTGCGGCCGGCGTTCCAGACGATCAACGCGGCGCTGCTGAACCAGTCGCTGATGCCCAATGTCGGCACGCTGGTGCGCTGGCGCTCGCACCGGCATGTGCTGCGCCAGTCGGTGGGGTGGTTCCAGAACGACTTCGCCGGGCGCATCGCCAACCGGATCATGCAGACGGCGCCGGCGGTGAACGAAGCGGCGTTCCAGACCTTCGACGCGCTGATCTATTCGTCGATCTACCTCGTCGGCGCGCTGTGGCTGCTGTCGGACACCGATCCGCGGCTGGCGATCCCGCTGGTGGTCTGGCTCGGGCTCTATGTCTGGCTGGTGGCCTGGACCGTGCCGCGGGTGGGCAAGGCGTCCAAGGCCTTCTCGGACGCGCGCTCGCAGATCACCGGGCGGATCGTGGACAGCTACGCCAACATCCAGTCGGTGAAGCTGTTCGCGCACACCCGGGCCGAGGAGGCCTACGCCGGCGAGGCCATCGAGCACGCTCGGGTGACCTTCGCGCGGCAGATGCGGATCATCACGCTGATGGAGCTGGGGCTGACGGTCATCAACGGCTTCCTGATCGTCGCCGTGATCGGCTACGCCATCGTGCTGTGGAGCCAGGGCGTCGCCAGCATCGGCACGGTGGCGGCGGCCTCGGCGCTGGTGCTGCGGCTGAACGCGATGACCGGCTGGATCATGTGGTCGCTGTCGTCGCTGTTCGAGAACGTCGGGGTGATCAGGGAGGGGATGGAGACCATCGCCCAGCCGATCGCGCTGCCCGACGCGCCGGACGCGGCGGATCTGGTGGTCTCGCGCGGCGAGATCGCGCTCGACCGGGTGAGCCATCACTACGGCCGCGGGTCCGGGGGCCTGCGCGAGGTGTCGCTGG
The DNA here is from genome assembly GCA_964438465.1 of uncultured Rhodovulum sp. Taxonomy (GTDB): domain Bacteria; phylum Pseudomonadota; class Alphaproteobacteria; order Rhodobacterales; family Rhodobacteraceae; genus Amaricoccus. Next base: position 10,215 of record CAYTMB010000063.1, read on the forward strand.
CGCTGCGGCCGGGCGAGAAGGTCGGGCTGGTCGGGCGGTCGGGCGCGGGCAAGTCGACGCTGGTCAACCTGATCCTGCGGTTCTTCGACACCGAAGGCGGCGCGATCCGCATCGACGGGCAGGACGTGCGCGCGGTGACGCAGGACAGCTTGCGCCGGCGGATCGGCATGGTGACGCAGGACCCGTCGCTGCTGCACCGCTCGGTGCGCGACAACATCCGCTACGGCCGGCCGGAGGCGAGCGAGGCGGAGATGATCGCGGCGGCGAAGCGGGCCGAGGCGCATGAGTTCATCCTCGGGCTCGAGGACCGCGAGGGCCGGCGCGGTTACGACGCCCAGGTCGGCGAGCGCGGGGTGAAGCTGTCGGGCGGCCAGCGCCAGCGCATCGCGCTGGCGCGGGTGATCCTGAAGGACGCGCCGATCCTGGTGCTCGACGAGG
>CAYTMB010000064.1:0-6568 GCA_964438465.1 uncultured Rhodovulum sp.
CGGCGGTCAGGCCGGCGTCCTGGGGGCGGGCCATCTCGTTCTGCGACATCGGGATGCCGCCGTCGAGCTGGGCGAGGTATTCGCCGAAGGCGATCTGCAGGATCAGCGTCTCGGTCTCGCCGAAGGCGCCCTCGGCGTCGAGCCGGCCGGCCCAGGCGCGCAGCTCGCGCAGGGCGTCGACATAGGTGGCGATCCAGGCCAGCGCATGCGCGGCGGTCTGGTCGGCCTCCAGCGCCTTGTTCGAGATCCGCCCGCCGGTCGAGACCCGCGCCGAGACCCAGGCGCGGGCGCTCCCGAGCAGGGCCTCGGCGGCGCCGACGGCCTCGGCGGTCAGCGCCAGCAGGTCGGGCGGCGTGACGGCGTCGGTCGGCAGGGCGCGGGCGGGTTCGGTCATCGGGGCTGTCCTCGGCGGCTGGGGTCGGGGATGATGCTGCGCTGCGGAATCGGTCGTGTTGCGGCTGCGTTGCACCCTAGGGTCGATCGCCGCCGCCGTCAATCGCAGCGCCGCCGCGGCGCAACATTCCTCCGCCCGCAGCGCCGCGCCGGACATATTCTTAGCGGGCGTCGACGCGAATTGCATCCGCCGCGCGCGCCTGCAAAGAGGGCGGCGGGAGGCGCGCAGGATGCCCGGAATCGATGGTTTTGTCGCGGCCTTCGGCGTCGCCGCCGCGCTGGCCGCGGCGCTGTCGATGGCGGCGGGCGGCTTCGCCAAGGGCGTCATCGGTTTTGCGCTGCCGCTGATCGCGCTGAGCGCGATGGGCTCGTTCCTGCCCTATGACGTCGCGGTGGCGCTGCTGATCCTGCCGACGCTGGTGTCGAACGTGTTCCAGAGCCTGCGCAACGGCCTCGGCGCCGCCTGGGGCAGCCTGCGGGTCTACTGGCGGCTGAACCTGATCCTGGCGCTGAGCATCGGGCTGTCGGCGCAACTGGTGGTGGCCTTGCCGGACCGGCTGCTGTTCGGGACGCTCGGCGCCGCGATCTCGGGCTTCGGGATCAGCCAGCTCGCCGGCTGGCGGCCGTCGTTCCCGGCGGCGCGGCGCGGCGCGGTCGAGGCCAGCGTCGGGCTGGTCGGCGGCTTCTTCGGCGGCATCGCCGGGATCTGGGGGCCGCCGGTGGTGATGTACCTGCTGGCCGCCGGCGCGCCGCGGGTCGAGATGATCCGCGCGCAGGCGCTGTCTTTCCTGCTCGGCTCGCTCGTGCTGATCGCGGCGCATCTGCGCTCGGGCGTGCTCGACGGGCTGACGGCGCCGATGTCGGCCTGGCTGGTGCCGCCGACGCTGGCCGCGATGTTCGCGGGCTATCTGGTGCAGGACCGGCTGGATCAGGAACGCTTCCGCCGGGTCACGCTCTATGTGCTGGTCGCGGCCGGGCTGAACCTGCTGCGGCGGGGGGTGATATAGGGACGCGCTATCGCCCGGACCCGGACAGGACGAACTCCGCCGATCCGAGCGAGGCGCCGTTGGCGACGATCTCCAGCCGGTGCGGGCCGTCGTGGTAGACGCGCGTGGTGATCGGGCGCATCGGATGGCGGCGGACGAGGGGCTGCGGCACGCCCGGCGTCAGGGTCAGCGCCTTCCATTTGAAGACCTTGGGCGATGTCGCCCCGTTCGCCTTGCGGTGGTGGAGGATGTAGTCGAGCGCGATCGCGCGCGGGGCGGCGCCGTCGAGGCGCAGGGTCGCCGCGAATTCCAGCGCGCCGCCGAAGGTCACGACCGGGGTCAGGATCGTCAGGGCGTCCAGCGCCACCGGGGCGGGTCCGAGGCCGAGGGCGGCGAGCGCGCCGGCGTGGCCGGATTTCACCAGGCCGCGCAGGGCGTGGCGCACCAGCCGGCGGCGCTCGGGCGGGGCGCCGTCGAGCCAGCGGGCGGCGAGCGCGGCGGCGCGGTCGGGGTGGTCCTTGGCGATGTCGTTGAGGTTGTTCGCGACCGAGCGGCGCACATAGTCGGACGGATCGTCCCGGAGCAGTTCGAGCACTTCGAGCACCGGCGCCGGATCGGCGACGAAGCCGCGCAGCCGCCGGCCCCAGGGCAGCCGCGGGCGGCAGCCTTCGGAGGCGAGGCGGCGGACATGCGGGTTCGCATCGCCCGCCCAGCGGCGCATCCAGGCCATGCCGCGCTCGGGGTCGGCGTCGAGGAAGGCGCGCACGGCGAACTCGGCGCTGAACCGCCGGGTCATCTCGGCCAGCGCCGCCATCGAGCGGTCGAAGTCGCAAAGGCCGCGCGCCGCGACGAAATCGGCCATCGGCATGATCGCCCAGCCGCGCAGGCCGGCGGCGTCGCTGCGCGCCGATACGTCCGGGCCGGCCCCGTCGGCGTCGGGATGCAGCGCCGCCACCAGCAGCGCGCAGGCCGCGGCGAAGTCGGCCGGCAGATGCGCCTCGAGCGCGCGGGTGATCTGCGCCGAGCGGGCCTTCAGCTCCAGCCCGTCGAGCCCGTCGCCCGCCAGCGCCACGAAGCCCGCGCGGTCGAAGCCCGGCGCGCGCGCCGCCAGCGCCGCGGCCATCGTTTCGATCAACGGCAGGTTGAACAGGGTCTTGAACGGCTCCGGCATCGCGCAAATGTGCGGAGGACCGCGCGGGACGCAAGGCGAATGGCGCGCGTCCCGAGCCGGAATTCGCGCTATCTTCCACCGGGCCGGCGTCGTCCGGCTCGCCCGACGGGAGACGGTCATGCTGCTTCGCCTCGCCTTCGGCCTGCTGCTGCTGCCCGGCCTCGCCTGGGGCGCGACCTGGCGGCTCGACCCGGACACCCGGGTTGCGGTCGATGTGCCCTGGCAGGGCGGGACCGTCGAGGTGCGCTTCCCGACCTTGTCGGGCGACATCGACTTCGACGCGGCGCAGCCGGAGACCGCGAAGGCGCGCATCACGGTCTCGACAACCGATGTCGAGACCGGCGTGGGCGTGGTCAACGCGCTGGTGCGCGGCGCCGGCTATCTCGACGCCGCGGCCTATCCGGAGATGACCTTTGAGCTCGACCGGCTGGCGCAGACCTCGCGCAGCGACGCGGACGTGTTCGGCCGGATCACCCTGCGCGGCGTGACCCGGCCGGTGACGTTCAAGGCGAAGGTGATCCGCTACGGCCCGGATCCGGAGGCGCCCGACCGTTTCGACGCCGGGTTCGACCTGACCGGCTCGATCGACCGCACCGAGTTCGGCTCGACCGGCGGATTGCCGGAGGCGGGCGCCGTGCTGCGGGTGCGGATCCGGCTGCTGATGAGCTCGCGGTGAGGGCGCCCGGGTGAAGGCGCGCAACACCGCGACGAGCTGGGGCTGGGTGGCGCGGCTGTTCCACTGGGGGATGGCCGGGCTGATCCTGTTCCAGCTGGGCCTCGGGCTGTGGATGACCGCCTTCACCCCCGACCTGATCGCGCGGTTCCGCCTGACGCAGCTGCACAAGAGCTGGGGCGTCGTCGTCTTCGCGCTGGCGCTGGCGCGGGTGGCCTGGCGGCTGGCGAACCGGACGTCGCCGGGGCCGCCCGAGGGCGAGCCCGCCTGGCGGGCGGGCGCCGCCCGCGCGAGCCACGCGCTGCTCTACGCGCTGATGCTCGTGCTGCCGCTGTCGGGCTGGGTCGCGGCGGCGGCCTCGCCGGTGCAGGACCTGCTCGGCATGGAGAACATGGCGTTCGGCGCCGTGGCGCTGCCCGATCCGTGGAAGCCGGGCGTCGAGGCCCTCGCCGACGCCGCGGCGTCGGTGCATTTCTGGGGCGCCGTGCTGCTCGCGGCGGTGCTGGCGGTTCATGCCGGGGCGGCGCTGTGGGGCCATTTCGGCGCGCGCGACGACGTGCTGGCGCGGATGACCTGGGGGGCCTGAGCGGCCGGCGGCGGGGCCTGCCGCCGCCTCCCGCGGTGCCGCAAAATCGCCGTTAACCTAAACATATGTTCCCGTCACGACATCGAATCGTGATATGCATATCGCATGGGGCCGCATGCGGTGGGGCGAGTGATCAACAGGACGCTTTTTCGTGCGTTCGGCGTGGCGCGTGAGCTTTCCGAACGCGGGCGGGACTGGGCCGCGCCCAGCGCCAAGGGCCGGTTGTTCTCGTTCCGCCCCCGGGGCGAGCCCCGCGGCCGGATCCTGATCGCGCATCGGATCGACGGGCTGGTGCTCGACCCGGCCGCCCCCCGCTTGCGCGAGCATAACCAGTTCCAGGAGGTGATCGCCCTGATCGAGGCGCTGGTGGGGCGCGGCTACGCGGTCGATGCGGTCAGCCACCGCCGCCGCCGCCCGACGCCGCGCGGCGACTACGACCTGTTCCTCGGCCTGCGCGCCCCGTTCGACGCGCTGAGCGCCGGGCTCGACCCGGCCTGCATCCGGGTGCTCTACATCGACACCACGCACTGGCTCTACAACAACCACGCCTCGCTCGGGCGCAGCCTCGAAGTGCAGATGACGCGCGGCGTCCGCCCCGAGCGCGACATCGAGATCGAGCGCAACGACGGCATCGAACGCGCGCATTACGCGGTGATGCCGGGCAACGACTTCGTCCACGACACCTTCGCCTTCGCCGGCAAGCCGGTGTTCGAGATCGTCAATCCGGCGATCATGCTGCGACCCTGGTCGGCGCGGAAGGACCACGGCGCCTGCCGCCGGCGGTTCCTGTGGCTCGGCAGCCGCGGCCTGGCGCACAAGGGGCTGGGGCGCACGCTCGAGGCGTTCGCCGGGATGTCGGACCACCACCTGACCGTCTGCGGGCCGCTCGACCAGGAGCCGCGCTTCTGCGAGGCCTACCGCCGCGAACTGCAGCACTGCCTGAACATCCGCCCTTTCGGCTGGATCGACGTGACCGGCCCCGAGTTCGCCGCCCTCGCCGAGGCGACGCTGGCGCTGATCCTGCCGTCCTGCGCCGAGGCGCAGGCGGGCGCGGTGATCAACGGCATGGCCGCGGGGCTGATCCCGATCGTCAGCCGGCAGGTCGGCATGGACGTCACCCCCGACTTCGGCGTGCTGCTCGAGGACGACTCGCCGCTCGGCATCCGGCGCGCGGTGAGCGAGCTGGCGACGCGGCCCTCCGACGAGCTCTGCGCCATGTCGCGGCGCGCCTGGGAGATCGCGCACGCCCGGCATTCGCTGGAGGCCTACCAGCAGGGGATCGGCGACGTGATCGAGCGCATCCTCACGCAGCACCCGAACCTCGGCGCCTCGGGCTTCGTCCGCCTGCCGGGCGAGCCCGAGGCGCCGGCCCCGCGACAGCGGGCCCGCCTGACGGGATCGTTCTAGGCGTGCGGCTCGACCCGTCCGACTGCGCCCTGGTCTTCGCCCATCCCGACGACGAAGTGCTGTGGGCGAGCTCGATCCTCGTCCGCGCGGCGCGGGTGATCCTGTGTTTCGGCGAGGTCGCCGGGCGCCCCGAGCTGTCGGCCGGGCGGCGCGCGGCGGTCGGGCGGCTGCCGCTGACCGCGGTGGACAGCCTCGATCTGCCCGAAACCGGCGCGTTCGGCCTCGCGGACTGGCCCGATCCCGAGCCGACGCCGCTGGGCCTCGCGATCCGCGGGCGCGGCGGCCCGCGCGCGCGCGTCGCGGCGGCGGCCTACGCCGGCAATTTCGTGCGGCTGGTCGAGGAGCTGCGGCCGCGGCTGCAGGGGGTCGGCGCCGTCGTCACCCACAATCCCTGGGGCGAGTACGGCCACGAGGAGCATGTGCAGGTGTTTCGCGCGGTCGAGGCGCTGCAGCCCGAGCTCGGCTTCGCGCTCTGGGTCAGCGGCTATGTCAGCGAGAAGTCGGCGGCGCTGATGCGCGGCTGCCTCGGCGGGCTGGGCGCGACGACGCCGCCGCTGCCGACGGATCCGGGGCTGGGCGCGCGGATGCAGGCGATCTACGATGCGGCGAACTGCTGGACCTGGTTCGACGACTACGTCTGGCCGGACACCGAGACGTTTCACCGCTGGGAGCCGGGGCGCCGCGCCGCCCGGCCGGGCGAGACACGCGCGATGTGCGTCATCCGGATGGACTGGACGCCGCCGCCGCCGCGTCCCTCGGCGCTGCGCCGCATCGGCCGCCGGCTGGGCGTCGGCCGGGCGCCGGCCCGGCGCGGCGCCGCCTGAGCCGCGCCCGGCGCCGCCGCGACGACGAGGGGATCTTGCGATGGGCTGGACGTTCGGCTGGCTGCGCACCTGGGACGAAGTCTGGGCGCCGGCCAATGTCGCGCGCTGGGCGGCGCTGATCGCGGCGCCGGAGGCGCACGCCTCGCCCTTCGCCACGCCGGCGATGGCGCGGGTCTGGGTCGAGGCGCTGGGCGGGCCGGCGTTGTTCGCGCCGGCCTTCCTCTGGGCGCGGCACGCGGCCTCGGGACAGGAGGTCGCCTGGCCGCTGGTCGTCCTGCGCGGCGGCGTGCGGCACGGTTTCCTGCGGCTGATGCTCCCGGTCGGCGCCGCCCCCCGGCCGATCATCGAGGGCATGACGCTGTTCGACTACCAGGAGCCGGTCGTGGCCCCCGCGGCGCCCGGCGGCTCGGTGCTCGCGCCGGGGTTCTGGACGGCCTTTCGCGCCGAGCTGCGCCGCCGCGAAGGCGTCTGGTTCGACCGCTGCGCCTTTCCCAAGCTGCGCAGCGTCTGCTTCGGGCCGGAGATCGA
>CAYTMB010000064.1:6668-10625 GCA_964438465.1 uncultured Rhodovulum sp.
TCGAACCGGCGCCGATCGACGTGGCGCCCTTTCTGCGGCTGGCGCCCTACGCCGATCTGGAGGCCTTCCTGATGGCGCGCAAACCGCGGCTGCGCACCAATATCCGCCGGTCGTTCCGGCTGCTCGAAGCCGAGGGCGCGCCGAGCTTCCGGGTGCATGACGCGACCGAGGTCGCGACGATCCTCGGCTGGCTGCCGGCGCTGGAGGCGGCGCGGCTGGACCGTTATCCCGGCGCCGGGATGCCCGCGGGCTTCCTGCGCGGCGTGGTGACCGAGGGGCTGGCGGCGGGACTGCTGGCCTGTTCGTCGCTGAGCCTCGACGGCCGGTCGATCAGCTGGGACATCGGCTTCGTCCAGGGCGGGACCTACTACGGCTACATCCGTTCGTTCGACATGGCCTATGCGCGGATGTCGCCTGGAACGGCGCATCTGGCGCGGCTGGTCGAGTGGATGATCGCGACCGGCGGAACCAAGCTCGACTTCCTGCTGGGGCAGGAGAAATACAAGGCCGGCTGGACCGACGGCGAGGAGATGACGGTGGCGGGGACGGCGATCCGCAGCGCCGCCGCGTCGAGCACGGCGCGCCGCGGCCTCGCCCGGGCGCTGCGCGCGGCGGGCGGACGGCGGACGGCGCGCCCCGGGCAGGGGCGCGCCGGATAGGCGGCGGCTTTCGGGGGCCGAGGCGCCGGCGGGTCAGGCCGGTTCGGGCGTCCGCCGGCTGTTCATGAACTGGTCGAACTCGGCCTGGTCCTTGGCGGCGCGCAGCTGCTCGAGGAACGAGGTGAACGCCTCGCGCTCCTCCTCCAGCCGCTTCAGCGTCTCCGAGCGGTAGGTGTCGAAGGCGACGTTGCCGGTGGGCGCGGCGGCGGAATGGCCGTTACGGCGGGCGCGGCGGCCCCAGGAATTGCAGGACATGCGGTTGCTCCAGAACGTGTAGAAGAGGATGGCGAGGCCGACCGGCCAGAACAGCACGAAGCCGGCCACGATGGCGATGATCCACGCCGCACGGCCGCGGTCGTCCAGCCAGTCGCGCGCGCGTTCGAGGGAGCTCCGGATGCGGTGCGGCCATTGGCCGGACGGGTGTGACCAGTCGGTAGCGGTGTTCATCAGGCGCTCCTTTCAATGTAAATGTTGTTTACATTAACATAGATGGTCGATCCGGATTTCGCAGTCAAGTGGGCGGCGCGCGAAAAATCCGCCCGGCCCGCCGGCGACCGCGGGGCGCGTCGTCGGCCTCCGGCCTCATGGCCCCGGGAGGCAGGCTCAGAGCCGTCGCTGCATCAGAACCAGGTCGAGCCAGCGGTCGAACTTGCGCCCGGCTTCCGGGATGCGGCCGACTTCGGCGAAGCCGCAGCGGGCGTGAAAGGCGAGCGCGGCGGCGTTTTCCCCGGAGATCGCGCCGATCAGCGAATGTGCGCCCGCGGCGCGGGCCTCGGCGACGAGGACCTCGATCAGCCGGCGGCCGAGGCCGCGACGGGTCGCGCCTTCGCCCAGGATGATCGTGTGCTCCATCGTATGGGCGTATCCGACGCCCGCGCGGAACTGGGTGAAGCTGGCGAAGCCGACGACCTGCGCCGCGGTCTCGGCCACCAGCCAGGGGTGACCGCGATTCGCGCGGGTCTCCAGCGTCGCGGCGATCTCCTCGGCCGTGCGCTCGACGCTGTTGAAGGTCACGAGGGTGTTGCGGATCACCGGGTTCCAGATCGCGGCGATGGCGCGCGCGTCTTCGGGGCGGGCATGTCGGATCGCAGCCATTGACTCCCCCTATCGGCGGTCGATGCGCTCGTCTAGGCTCGCGCCGGCACCGGGGAAAGCAGGAAAGCGCGCGGAATGTGGGACTTCTGGATCGACCGGGGCGGCACGTTCACCGACATCGTGGCGCGCGACCCCGACGGCCGGCTGCACCGCGCCAAGCTGCTGTCGGAGAACCCCGAGCGCTACCCCGACGCCGCGCTGCAGGGCATCCGCGACTTCCTCGGGCTGGGGCCGGAGGCGCCGATCCCGGCGGCGCGGGTGGCCTCGGTCAAGATGGGCACCACGGTTGCGACCAACGCCTTGCTGGAGCGCAAGGGCGAGCCGGTCGCACTGGTCACGACCCAGGGCCTCGGCGAGCAGCTGCGTCTGGCCTACCAGCACCGGCCGCGGCTGTTCGACCGGCATATCGTGCTGCCGGAGATGCTGTATGCGCGGGTGATCGAGGCGCGCGAGCGGGTCCGGGCCGACGGGACGGTGGAGGTCCCGCTCGACGAGGCGCATCTGGCGGCGGCGCTGGCCGAGGCGAAGGCCGCCGGGCTGGGCGCCTGCGCCATCGTCTTCGTCCACGGCTACCGCCACCGCGCCCACGAGGCGCGGGCGGCCGGGATCGCGCGCGGGCTCGGCTTCGCCCAGGTCTCGGTCAGCCACGAGGTCAGCCCGCTGATGAAGATGGTCAGCCGCGGCGACACCACCGTGGTCGACGCCTACCTGACGCCGATCCTGCGCCGCTACGTCGACCGGGTGGCGGCGGCCTTCGACGGCGACATGCAGGGCAAGCTGATGTTCATGCAGTCCTCGGGCGGGCTGACCGACGCGCGGCGCTTTCAGGGCAAGGACGCGATCCTGTCGGGGCCGGCGGGCGGCGTGGTCGGCGCAGTGCGGACCAGCCAGATCGCCGGGCAGGGCCGGATCATCGGCTTCGACATGGGCGGCACCTCGACGGATGTCTGCCATTTCGCCGGCGACTACGAGCGGGTGCTGTCGACCGAGATCGCCGGGGTGCGGATCACCGCGCCGATGATGAACATCCATACCGTCGCGGCCGGCGGCGGCAGCCTGCTCACCTATGACGGCGCGCGGATGCGGGTGGGGCCCGAGAGCGCCGGGGCCAATCCGGGGCCGGCCTGCTACGGCCGCGGCGGGCCGCTGGCGGTGACGGACGCGAATGTCGCGACCGGGCGGCTGCGGCCGGAGTTCTTTCCGGCGATCTTCGGGCCCGGGGGCGACCGGCCGCTGGACGCGGCGGCGACGGCGGCGAAGTTCGCGGCGCTGGCGGAGGAGATCGGCAAGCCGGCAGAGGAGGTCGCCGAGGGCTTTCTGCGCATCGCGGTCGAGAACATGGCGAACGCGATCAAGAAGATCAGCGTGCAGCGCGGCTACGACGTGACCGAATACTGCCTGACGGTGTTCGGCGGCGCCGGGGCGCAGGCGGCCTGCGCGATCGCCGACACGCTGGGGATGACCACCTGCCTGATCCATCCGATGGCCTCGCTGCTCTCGGCCTACGGCATGGGCCTCGCGGACATCCGGGCCTCGCGGACCGAAGCCGTGGAGGCCGAGCTCGACGCGACGAGCCGGCTGGCGGCGGCGGCGCGGCTCGACGGGCTCGGGGTGGCGGCGCTGGGCGAGGTCGAGGCGCAGGGCGTGCCGGAGCGGGCGATCCGGCTGCGCCAGACGCTGCATCTGAAGGTGAAGGGGACCGACACCGCGCTGCCGATCTCTTTCGGCGACCTCGGCGCGATGCGGGCGGCGTTCGCGGCGGCGCATCGGGCGCGGTTCGGCTTCGATCCGGGCGAGGCGGCGCTGGTGATCCACGCCGTCGAGGTCGAGGCGGTGGGCGAGGCGGCCGACCTGACCGAGACCGAGGTCGCCGAGGAACCGCGCGACGAGGCCGAGCAGGCGACGGCGCGGCTGGCGCCGGTGTTCGTCGGCGGGGAATGGCGCGAGGCGCGCTTCGTGCTGCGCGCGGCGCTGCGGCCGGGGGATGCGCTGACCGGCCCGGCGGTGCTGGTCGAGCCGCACACCTCCATCCTGATCGAGCCGGGCTGGCGGGCGAAGGTGACCGGGCATGATCATGTGCTGCTGACCCGGGTGGCGCCCCGCGAGTCTCGGGCGGCGCTGGGCACGAAGGCCGACCCCGTGCTGCTCGAGGTGTTCAACAACCTCTACATGTCGATCGCCGAGCAGATGGGCGCGGTGCTGG
>CAYTMB010000065.1:0-10513 GCA_964438465.1 uncultured Rhodovulum sp.
CGGCCGGCTCCACCCGCGCCGAATACCCCAGCGGCCCGCCGCCCGGCTCGGCGAAACCCGCCGGCGCCTGCCAGGCCCGCGCCGCGGCGAGCGGCGCCGCCCCGATTGCCTGCGGCCGGAACGCGCCCAGCATGCCGAGGCCCGTCGTCGTGGCGCCGCGATGCCCGGCCCCGGTCAGCGCCGCCTTCAGGCCGCCGACCACCATCCCGCGCACCAGCCCGGGCTCGCGGAAGCGCACCTCGGCCTTGGCCGGATGCACGTTCACGTCGACCTCGTCGGGCGGGCAGCCCACCTCCAGCACCGCCGCGGCATGGCGGTCGCGCGGCAGCACGTCGGCATAGGCGCCGCGCAGCGCCCCGAGCAGCAGCCGGTCGCGAACCGGCCGGCCGTTGACCAGGAAATGCTGCGCCACCGCCGCCCCGCGCGAATAGGTCGGCAAGGCCGCGAAGCCGGTCAGCCGCAGCCCGTCGCGCTCGGCGTCGATCCGCAGCGCGTTCTCGACGAACTCCGCCCCCAGCACCGCGCGCAGCCGCCCGCGCAGCCCGTCGAACAGGTCGCCGGGCTCGGGATCGAGCCGCAGCATCTCGCGCGGCGCATCCGGGTCGCCGACGTCGCGCAGGGTGAAGCCGACCTGCGGCGCGGCGATCGCCAGCCGGCGCAGGGTCTCGACGATGGCGGTCGCCTCGGCCTTGTCGGTGCGCAGGAACTTCAGCCGGGCCGGGGTGGCGGCGAACAGCCCCTCGACCTCGACCAGGGTTCCCGCCGCCCGCGCCGCCGGCCGCACCGGCCCCTCGTCGCCGCCGCGCACCGTGACCGTCGCCGCCTCGGCCGCGCCGCGCGCCCGCGAGGTCAGCGTCAGCCGCGCCACCGCCCCGAGCGACGGCAGCGCCTCGCCGCGAAAGCCGAAGCTGCGGATGTTCACCAGATCGCCGCCGTCGAGCTTGGAGGTCGCGTGCCGCGACAGCGCCAGCGCCAGCTCGCCCACCGGGATCCCCCAGCCGTCGTCCGCGACCCGGATCAGCCGCTTGCCGCCGTCGGCATAGGCGACGTCGATCCGCCGCGCCCCGGCGTCGAGCGCGTTCTCCACCAGCTCCTTGACCGCCGAAGCCGGCCGCTCGACCACCTCGCCCGCGGCGATCCGGTTCGAGGCGGCGGCGTCGAGCAGGCGAATGGGACGCCGCTCGGCCTCTATCTTGGGACTCTCGGCATTCATGCCCCTACAGGTAGCATGACCACCGCCATCCGCGCTACGGTTAATTGCCCGCGGCCGAGGCGCAGGCGCGGGCCGCTACGGCGGCGGCGGCGCCGCCGGCACCCGGACGCCCCGCGCCCGCTGGCGCAGGAACTCGTCGTCGGCGTTCAGCCGCATGTCCTCGTAGATCGACCAGTCCGGGTTGTTGTTGGCGATGCGCTCGAGCAGCAGGCCCTGGTTCTCGCCGCGATAGACCACGTCCTCGGAGGCGAGCCGCGACCGGATCTGCGGATCGACCGGGCCGGCGCGCGCGATCAGCGCCCCGGCGGGGGCGGTCCCGGCGGCCGCGGGCCGACCGGTCAGCGCCGCCACGGCGTCGACCTCGGGCCGCGGATCGACCAGGTTCGCGGCCCCCGGCGTCGGCGGCGGCAGCGCCGCGAGGTTCTCGGGGATCTCCAGCGGCTTGGTCGGCAGCACCAGGAACTCGTCGGGCGCCCCGCCGACGCCGGCCGAGCGCAACGCGCCGGCCAGGCCGCCGCCCTGGCATCCGGCCAGCAGGCCGCTCGCCACGATCAGCGCCGCCGCGCCAATGGCCTGTCCCGCACGCATCGCTGGCCTCGATCGGATCATCCGGCGCATCCTCTAGCGCAAGACGCGGCGAAGGTCACGCCCTTCCGCGCTTGCGCCCGCGCGGCGGATCGCCGGCGAACAGGATCAGCACGGCGACGCCGGCGAAGATCGCCGCATCCGCGAGGTTGAAGGCGAACGGATTGTCGATCCCGCAGCAGCTCATGTTGAGGAAATCCGCGACCGCGCCCCATTGCAGCCGGTCCCAGACATTGCCGAGCGCGCCGCCGATCACAGCGCCGGCGCCCAGCGCCGCCGCCCAGCCGCGGCTGCGCCGCACCCAGACCAGCAGCGCGGCGACGATGCCGAGCGCGAGCAGCACCAGCCAGCGCCGCCCGTCCGGTCCGAGGTCGAACAGCCCGAAGTTCACGCCCTGGTTCCAGGCCATCGTCAGGTTGAGCCAGGGATCGGCGACCTCGATGCGCAGCTCGTTGGCGAGATCGAGCCGCTCGACCACCCAGATCTTGCTGGCGCGGTCGATCGCCACGATCCCGAGGGCCACGAGGAGCGCCCGGCGCAGGTTCGGCGTGAAGATCACTCGGGCGGCTCCGCGGCTTCGGCGCGGACCCTAGCCAGCGCGGCGCCGGCCGGCAAGCGGGCCCGCGCGGAACCTTTTCGCCGGGGGCCGGTTATTCGGGCAGAGGCGGCCGGCCCCGCCGCGTCGCCCTCGCAGAAAGCAGTGAACGGAGTCTACCGATGAAGAACCGCATCCTCTCCGCCGTTTCGGCGGCCGCGCTTTCGCTGTCCCTGATGACCGGCGCCGGCTTCGCGCAGGACGACCTCGGGCTGAAGCAACTCCAGGATTCGGCGATCTCCGCGATGGCGAGGCTGAACATGGACACCTCGATGGTCGACATGCTGACGCTCGACGAGCTTGCCCAGATCCAGTCGGCGACCTCGGGCGGCGAAAGCGACAGCGCCAAGGTCGGGCGCATCGAGCGGATCCTCGCGACCGCCGACGAGCGCATCGCCGCCGGCGGCGCCGTGGTCCCGTCCGGTCCCGCCGGCGACGTCACCACCGACGATCTCGGGGCCGACAGGGTCGTCGCGGCGAATGTCGGCGCATTCATCGCCCAGCTCGGGCTGCAGGACCAGATCGACGTGAACGCGCTGACCACGGACCAGTTGCTGCAGCTCCAACTCGTCCAGGAGAGCGAAGAAGGCGAAGCCGCGCAGAAGGCGCAGGTCGAGCAGCTCCTCCTGAACTGAGCGCCTTCCCAGGCGCATCCCGCCCGGCGGCGTTCCCCCCCGAGCGCCGCCGGAGATCCGTCCGCGGCCCGGGTCGCCCGACCGCTCTGGACCGGGACCGCCGGCGGCGCGATACCTCCGCAGCGACATGGGAGGGACGACCATGCTGGCGACCGACGCCTATCTTGGCTTCTTCCGCGCGGCGGGCGCGCTGAAGGACACCCTGCGCAACTCCTGGACCGCGTCGGGCCGGCGCGAGAGCGTCGCCGAACACAGCTGGCGGCTCGCGCTGATCGCGGTGGCGCTGGAGGACGAGCTGCCCGGCGTCGACCACAAGCGGCTGCTGCAGCTGCTCATCCTGCACGACCTCGGCGAGGCGGTCGGCGGCGACGTGCCGGCGCCGCTGCAGGGCGGCGCGGACAAGGCCGCGGTCGAGCGCGCCGACCTCGCGCGCCTGCTCGCGCCGCTGCCGCCGGCGGTCGCCGGACGGCTGGCCGCGCTCTGGGAGGAATGCGCCGCGGCGCAAACCCCGGAGGCGCGGCTCGCCAAGGGGCTCGACCGGCTCGAGACCGTGCTGCAGCACGTCGAGGGCGCCAATCCGCCGGATTTCGACTACGCCTTCAACCTCGGCTACGGCCGCGCCCATACCGACGCCTCTCCCGTCGTCGCCGCCCTGCGCGAGCCGGTGGACGCCGAGACCGCGCGGCGCGCGGGCCGGGTGGAGTAGCGGCGCGAGGCGGGCGCGTAACAGGCTGTTACGCCGACTTACATCATTGATTTCGTTACAGAACAGCCTCGCGCGTTAACCCGATCGCAACCCGGGCCGACCGCCCGGGATCCACGTCCCGTTTGACCGGAACCGCAATTCGCCGTATCATCCGCGCATATTCAGGCATATTCAGATAGCGATTTCGGGTGGGGCGATGGTCGAGACCAGCGAAGCTCGCGCGAGCGAAGTCGACGCCCCGCCGCGGGAGGCGGCGGCCGCGGGCGAAACCAATCCGCCGCCCGGCGCCGCGTTGCGCGGCCGGTCGAGCCGCCAGTACATGCTGTCGCTGAAATCGGCCTTCATCAGCGCCCGGGCGCGCGCCGCGCCCGAACGCACGCTCGATCCCCAGGTGGTCAAGGCGCTCGACGCGGTGTTCGACCGCTACGAAGGCGAAAAGGCCAACTGGGGGGCGTCGGACGTCTGGGACGACGCCTTCACCTGCGAGCGGCTGATGGTCGAGCTTTATGACGACGACATGCTCGGGGTCGAGCTGGCGCGGCGCACCCTCGAGATGCGCGACCTGAACACCTCGCTCGCCGAGTTCTACAACGGCCGCGTCCAGACCCCGGCGGCCGACACGAACATGCTGAAGGACGACCAGATCAGCCTGAACCGGGCGCTGCTCTCGCGGCTGATCCGCGACCTGCAATGGGAGTACAACCAGCAGGATCTCAAACGGATCTACGCGCGCGAGGCGCAGCGCCGCGTGGTCTGGACCTTCATCGGCGCGCTCGGCGTCTTCGCGGTGTTCATGTTCTTCACCTTCAACTTCGTCCAGCTCCAGGCGCAGCAGACGGCCGCCGCGCAAACCGCCGCGGCGCCCGCGCCGCAGCCGGACGAAGAAACCCCGGGGCCGACGGAGTAGCGCGATGGAGTCGCAGGCACTGACCCTCGGCATGGAATCCCTGCCCTACGGCCTGATCATCGCCGCGGTGTCGGGAATGCTCGGCGCCGCGTTCTTCATGCTGGTGGAGTTCCAGACCAAGGTCTCGACCTCGGGCGAGCTCGCCGACATCCGCGAGATGTGGACGCTGCTGTTCGTCATCGCCCGCTGCATCGTCGGCATCGGCGCCGCGTCGATCCTGTACTTCTTCTTCAAGAGCGGCCTGCTGGAAGGCAACCTCTGGCCGAACCTCCAGCAACTCGGCTTCGTCCTCGTCGAAAGCGGCTACCAGACCACGACCGGCGCCAGGGTCGAACTGATCGACACCGGCCGCAAGGTCGTGCCGAACGGCGACTTCGCGCTGCTGGTGGTCTGGAGCTTCCTCGCCGGCTGGTCGCAGAAGCTGGTGCCGAACCTGCTGCTCGCCACCGAGGGCCGCACGAGCTGACCGGACGCGCCGGCGGAGATGAATCTTTCGCCAACGCGACGCCGATATCCCCTATATATCAGCATCTTGCCCATTGTCGCACGCGTGCGACGGCGTGCGAACGCCGAGGGCCGGCGCCCGGCGCCTAGCCCGGCAACAGCGTCAGCGCCTTCCTGCAGGCGCTGACCATGTGGTCGATGAACAGCCGGATCTTCGGGTCCTGCAACCGTTTGTGCGGGAACAGCGCAGCCAGCCGGACCGCCTCGGGCGGGGCGTCCTCCGCCACCACCACCAGCGCGCCGCTGGCCAGGTGCTCGGCCACCTCGAACACCGGCTTCAGCACGATCCCGCGCCCCGACAGCGCCCAGCCGGTCAGCACGTCGCCGTCGTCCGATTCGAACGGCCCGGTCACCTCGAACCGCTGCGGCCCCTCGGGCGTGACCAGCGTCCAGACGAACTCCCGCGCGCCGGGAAAGCGCAGCAGCAGGCAGCTGTGCCGCGCCTCGACCAGATCGCGCCCGGTCCGCGGCATCCCGCGCCGCTCGACATAGCCCGGCGCCGCGCACAAAACCCGGCGGCACTCGGCGATCGGCCGCACCCGCAGGTTCGAATCCTCCAGCGCGCCCAGCAGGAACGCCACGTCCAGCCCCTCGGCGGTGACGTCGAGCCGCCGGTCCGACAGCCGCAGCCGCACGTCGACCTGCGGATACATGTCCTTGAACCCCGGAATCAGCGGCGCGATCAGCCGCTTGCCGATCCCCAGCGGCGCCGCGACATGGATCGAGCCGCGCGGGCTGCGCGACACGTCCGCCACCGCCGCCTCGGCCTCCTCGACGGTCTCGAGGATCTTCAGCGCGCCCTTGTAGAAGATCGAGCCCTGTTCGGTCGGCTGCAGGCTGCGCGTGGTGCGGTTGAACAGCCGCACCCCGAGATGCTTCTCCAGCTCGGCGATCCGCGCGCTCGCCACCGCGGCGGAAACCCGCTGGTCGCGCCCCGCCGCCGACATCGAGCCCAGCTCGTAGACGCGCACGAAGGTCCGCAGCGTGTTGACGTAGGACATGGCCGCGACCCTAGCATTTTCACCGGAATCGCGAAAGTGCTGATGGATCTGCGGGATTTGCGGGAAAGTCGATCTCTGTCACTCTGGGGGGATCGAACAGGGAGACGCAGCATGTATGAATTCGCCATCGTCTGGGACTGGCTGGCCTTCGCCGTGCGCTGGCTGCACGTCATCACCGGCATCGCCTGGATCGGCTCGTCGTTCTATTTCGTGGCGCTCGACCTCGGGCTGAAGCAGGCGCCGGGCATGCCCGCGGGCGCCCATGGCGAGGAATGGCAGGTCCACGGCGGCGGCTTCTACCACATCCAGAAATACCTGGTGGCGCCGGAGCGGCTGCCCGAACATCTGGTCTGGTTCAAATGGGAGAGCTACGCGACCTGGCTGTCGGGCTTCGCGATGCTCGCCATCGTCTATTACGCCGGGGCCGAGCTCTACCTGATCGACCGGTCGGTAATGCCGATGAGCGTCCCGGTGGCGATCCTGGTCTCGCTCGCCTCGCTCAGCCTCGGCTGGCTGCTCTACGACAACCTGTGCAAGTCGCGGCTGGCCGAGAACCCGACCACGCTGATGCTGCTCCTGTTCGCGATCCTGGTGGTGATGTCCTGGGGCTACACCCAGCTGTTCACCGGGCGCGCCGCGCTGCTGCATCTCGGCGCCTTCACCGCGACGATCATGACGGCGAACGTGTTCTTCATCATCATCCCCAACCAGGAGATCGTCGTCGCCGACCTCAAGGCCGGCCGCACCCCGGACCCGAAATACGGCAAGATCGCCAAGCTGCGCTCGACGCACAACAACTACCTCACGCTGCCGGTGCTGTTCCTGATGCTGTCGAACCACTATCCGCTGGCGTTCGGCACCCAGTACAACTGGCTGATCGCCAGCCTCGTGTTCCTGATGGGCGTGACCATCCGGCACTATTTCAACACGATCCATGCCGGCAAGGGCAACCCCACCTGGACCTGGCTGGCCACCGCGCTGATCTTCATCGCGATCATGTGGCTGTCGGTCGCGCCGGGCAACCTGCCGCCCGAGGAGCCGGCCGAGCTCACCGCGCTCGAGACGCGATTCGCCGAAGCCGACGGGTTCCAGGAGGCCTCCGCCGTGGTGCTGGGCCGCTGCTCGATGTGCCACACGCAGGAGGCCTCCTGGCCGGGCGTGCCTCGCGCGCCCAAGGGCGTGGTGCTCGACAACGAGGCGGACATCCTGCGCCACGCGCGCGAGATCTACCTGCAGGCCGGCCGCTCGCACGCCATGCCGCCGGGCAACGTCACCGAAATGGAGCCGGCCGAGCGGCGGCGCATCGTCGACTGGTATCAGGCCGCGGTCTCCGGCTGAGCCCCGACGCCCCCGGCCTTGATCGTCCCGCGTTAATCATGATGCAACATCTCCACTTTGCGATGTGGGGCCTCATGACGTAAGCTGTCCTGGCTTCCGGCCGCGTGGGGGGTCGCCGTTCCGGCGGCTGGCTGTCGGGGGCACGGGTGCGGGTGGTGGCTACAGAAATTTCCGACGGGTCGATATTCGGCCCTCCTCTCGACGCGCGCCGCGGCGCAGCGGTGGGTCCGCCGCGCGACAGGCGGCCGCTCCGGACGTTCGACACCACGTCGACGCGACCCGATCCCTTCGAGGACATTCCGGCGCCGCGCCTGCGGCTGCTGCGCCCCGGCGCCGCGCCGGGGCTGGTCAAGCCCTGGTCGACGCCCCCGGCCGGAGCGGATCCGTCGCCCGACGCGATCGCCGCCCGCGCCCGGGCCGCTTCCGCCGGCGCGCGCGCGGTGACGGTGTTGCGCCTCCCCCGCGCCGAGGCGCCCGAACCGCAGGCCTCTCCGTCCGAAGCACCGGCGATTCCCGCCGAAGCCGCGGCCGTCGCCGAGACCTCCCCCGCCCCCGCCGACGACCCCGCGCCGGATCGCCCGCAGGCGGTCGCGGCCTCCGCCGCCGCGCCGAACGACGAAGCCCTTGCGCCGGGGCCCGCGCGCAAGCCGCGCGCGGCGCGACCCGCGCGCAGGAAGGCTTCCGGCGCCGCCGCCTCCGCGCAGGCCCGCGCCGCCCGGAAGGCGCGCGCCGCACACCCGCCGGCGGCCGACGCCGCGCCGCAGGCGACCGCCGATCCGGCGGCGCCGGACCCCGTCCGGTCCGCCTCGCCGGCGCCGGCGATCCCGAACACCTTGCCGGCGCTGCGCCCGGTCGCCGCGCGCGGGGCGACCGTCGCCGCGGCGCAGGCCCGCGCGGCGTCCGACCTGCGCCGCGGCGTGATCGCCGGCCTGATCGTGGCGGTCGGGCTGGTGGTGCTGGCGCTGATGCTGCGCCCGGACGTCGGCGACGGGGCCTCGACGCCGGCGGCGGTTCCGACCGATATCGGCTCCGCGCCGGCTCCCGACCCGGCGCGGACGACCGCGGCGGCGGCGACGCCGGCGGCCGGGATCGCGGTGCGCCTGCGGCTGGGGCCGGGGCTGTCGGACGGCTATCGCGACGCGCTGCGCGCGGCGGCGGAGGCGGCCGGCTACGCCAGCGTCGAGCTGCGCTCGATGCCCTATCCGGTCGATCGTCCGCGCATCCAGTTCTACCACCCGGCCGACCGGGCCGCCGCCGAGGCGCTGGCGCGGGCGCTGGCGCCGCTGACCGGCGAACTGGTCGAGACGCGCGACCTCGCGCCGATCGCCCGCCCGGACGAAGCCGGCTCGATCGACGCCTGGCTGGCCGCGGAACCCGCCGCGCCGTAGCGCGGATCGCGGCCGGACGCGGCGGGCGGGACGGGCGACTGGCGCTCTCCCGGCGCGGCACCGAAATTTTATCTGAGCAATATCATGGACTTGATTGGTGTATCAACATGATACACCTCCGGGCCGCCAGTCGCTTCCGGCGGAACGCGCGTCCGCGATGCCCCCATACGGCCGAAGGCCCCGGCGCATCCTGCGCCGGGGCCTTCGCCATGGATCGGACCGGGGGCGTCAGGCGCCGAGGCGCTTCGCGAGGTCGCGGGCGTCGCGCAGCCGCTGGTCGGCGGCCTGGCGGGTGTCCTCGGTCGCTTCGGCCAGCGCCTTCTCCGAGGCGGCGACCAGATCCGCGACCAGCTCGCGCGGGGCCTGATCCCGCGGCGCCGCCTGTTCGGCGAGCACCGTCGCGGCCTCGGCCGAGACCTCGGCGAAACCGCCGGTGACGATGTATTCGGTCGTCCCGCCCGCCGCGACGACACGCACGACCCCCGGCCGCAGCGTGGTCAGGTAGGGCGCGTGGTTCGCCATCGCGGTGAAATCCCCGGCCATGCCGGGGATCTGCACCTGGGTCGCGGCCACCGAGACGACCTTGCGCTCGGGGCTGACCAGTTCGAACTGCAGCGTATCGGCCATCGCCGCGCCTCCTTGGCTCAGGCCGCTTCGGCGGCCATCTTCTCGGCCTTCTTGACCACTTCGTCGATGCCGCCGACCATGTAGAAGGCGCTCTCGGGCAGATGGTCGAACTCGCCGGCGACCACGCGGCGGAAGCTGTCGATGGTGACCTCCAGCGGCACCTGCACGCCCGGCGAGCCGGTAAACACCTGCGCCACGTCGAACGGCTGGCTGAGGAAGCGCTGGATCTTGCGGGCGCGCGCCACGGTCAGCTTGTCCTCCTCGGACAGCTCGTCCATGCCGAGGATGGCGATGATGTCCTGCAGCGACTTGTAGCGCTGAAGGATGCCCTGGACGTCGCGGGCCACCTGGTAGTGCTCCTCGCCGACCACCTGCGGATCCATCAGCCGCGAGGTCGAGTCGAGCGGATCGACCGCCGGATAGATCCCGAGCTCGGAGATCGCGCGCGACAGCGTGGTGGTGGCGTCGAGATGGGCGAAGGAGGTCGCCGGCGCCGGGTCGGTGAGGTCGTCGGCCGGAACGTAGATCGCCTGCACGGAAGTGATCGAGCCGGCGCGGGTCGAGGTGATCCGCTCCTGCAGCTGGCCCATGTCGGTCGCCAGCGTCGGCTGGTAGCCCACGGCGGAGGGGATGCGGCCCAGCAGCGCCGACACCTCGGAGCCCGCCTGGGTGAAGCGGAAGATGTTGTCGATGAAGAACAGCACGTCGGTGCCGCTCTCGTCGCGGAACTGCTCGGCCATGGTCAGGCCGGTCAGCGCCACGCGCATGCGCGCCCCCGGCGGCTCGTTCATCTGGCCGAACACCAGCGCCACCTTGGACTTGGTGAGATCCTCGGTGTCGATGACGCCCGATTCGATGAACTCGTGATAGAGGTCGTTGCCCTCGCGGGTGCGCTCGCCGACGCCGGCGAACACCGAGAAGCCCGAATGCACCTTGGCGACGTTGTTGATCAGCTCCTGGATCAGCACGGTCTTGCCGACGCCGGCGCCGCCGAACAGGCCGATCTTGCCGCCC
>CAYTMB010000066.1:0-7627 GCA_964438465.1 uncultured Rhodovulum sp.
GGCGAGGGGCGCCGGGCTGGACCGTCGGGTCGTAATCGGGCCGCGCCTGCCTGGGCTGGCGCGGTGACGCGCCTGCCAGGGGCAGGCAGGCGCGGACCGATTTGTCGCGGGACAAATCGGTCGGAGACGCGGCGCCGGTTCGGCTCGTTCTGGAGACGGGCGCGCCCGGCGCCTTGCGCCGTACGAAGGCGCGGCTGACCCTCCGCGTCGTGGGCGTCCCACGTTGGGACGCGGGTCAAGTGAATGATTTCGTTAGGATAAAGAACTAACGGCCGGGTTATCCACAGGCGGCTCCGGCCGGATCGCGCGCAGACAGGGCTGTGGGCGATCCGGCGGCGGCGGGCTTCACTCGACGCGGACGATCCGGCCGTCGGTGAAGGGCTGGTAGTCGGGGCGCGCCGCGAGGTAGTCGGCCACCACGTCCTCGAGGCCGGGGCCGAAGTCGTAGGCGTCGGTCGCCTCGTCGCGCAGGACCGCGAAACCGTCGCCGCCGGTGCGCACATAGTTGTTGGTGACGAGGGTGTAGGTCGCCGCCGGGTCGAGCGGCGCCCAGCCGTCGCCGGCGCGCACCTGCACCTCGCGCACGCGGCCGAGCGGCGGCGCCGCCGGATCCCAGGAATAGGTCAGCCCGGCCACCTGCGGGAAGCGGCCGGCGCCTTCCTCGACCTGGCTCAGGCCGTTCTCCAGCGCCGCGAGCACGCCGGCGCCCGAGAGGTTGAAGGTCGAGAGCGTGTTCTGGAACGGCAGCACCGTCAGCACGTCGCCCTTGGTCACCACGCCGGCGCCGATCGAGGCGCGGATGCCGCCGCCGTTCTGGATGGCGATGGTCACGCCCTGGTCCCTGACCCGGTCGAGCATCGCCTCGGCGATGAGATTGCCCATCTCGCATTCCACCGCGCGGCAGCTTTCGCGGCTGCCGTCGATGGGCGCGGCGATCTCGGCGACCTTTTGCGACTTCAGCTCCTCCAGCGGCGCGGCGAGCTCGCCGATCCGGGCGAGCACCTCGGGGTCGGGGATGACGGTCGAGTCGAGGATCCTGGTGTCGCCGACCGCCTCGGTGACCACGCCGGCGTCGTCGAAGGTGACGGCGATCTGGCCGAGGTATTTCGAATAGGCGCCGGCCTGCACGATCGGCACCGGCACGCCGGTCGGCCCCTCGACCAGCAGCGGATAGGGATGGGCGGCGCCTTCGAGGGTGTTGGAGAACAGCGTGTGGGTGTGGCCGCCGACGATGAGGTCGATCCCGGGCACCGCCTCGGCGACGCGGATGTCCTCGGGCGTGCCGAGATGGCCGAGCACGACGATCTTGGTCACCCCGGCGGCCTCGAGTTCGGCGACCTTGCCGGTCAGGTACTCCACCGGGTCGGTGAAGCTGACGTCCGGGCCGGGCGAGGCGATGTCGACGGTGTCGGGCGTGGTCATGCCGATCACCGCGACCTTCTCGCCGCCGAAGTCGAGCACCACGTCCTCCTTCAGCCCGGCGAGCAGGCCCTGCTGCGCGATGACGGTGTTGCCCGAGAGCACGTCGAACTCGGCGCCGGCGATGAACTTCTCCAGCGGCTCCGGCCCGAGGTCGAACTCGTGGTTGCCCACCGCCATCGCGTCGTAGCCGATGCGGTTCATCATCTCGAGCTCGGCCTCGCCCGAGTAGGTGTTGAAGAACAGCGAGCCCTGGAACTCGTCGCCGCCGTCGAGCACGAGCACGTTTTCGCCGGCCGCGGTCAGCGCGTCGCGGGCCTCGTCGATCGCGGTCTTGAGCCGGGCGGCGCCGCCGAAACATTCGTCGGCGGCCTCCTCCTCGGCCGAGCAGGTCGAGTCGAAGGCGTTGATCGATTCGATGCGGCTGTGGAAGTCGTTGATGTGCAGGACGTTGAGCGTGAACGCGCTGGACTGGGAGGCGACGAGGCTCGCCGCGGAGGCGAGCAGGACGGAGCGAAGCGGCATGGACGGTCTCCTGGAGTCGGACGGCGATCGTTAACGCCGCAGCATGACAGCGGCGCGACGCGCGTGCCAGCCCCTCTCGCGCGGTCCCGTCACGTTGACCCCGCCCGGCGCCGACCATATGGTGCCCGCGACCCTTTCAACCCCCGGTGGCCTCCAGATGAACCAGCCCCTGTCCAATTCCCAGATGCGCGACGCCGAGGCGCTGCTGCACCCCTACGCCAACGCGGTGGCGCTGCGGCAGACCGGGGTGCAGATCATCGAGCGCGGCGAGGGCATCCGGGTGTTCGACCAGAGCGGCAAGCCCTATATCGAGGCGCTGTCGGGGCTGTGGTGCGCCGGTCTCGGCTTCGGCAACGCCGAGCTGGTCGAGGCGGCGCGGGCGCAGATGGAGAAGCTGCCTTACTACCACCTGTTCACCGGCAAGAGCCACGAGCCCGCGGTCGAGCTGGCCGAGAAGATCAAGGCGCTCGCGCCCGGCCGGATGGCGCGGGTGTTCTACCAGTCGAGCGGATCCGAGGCGAACGAGACCCAGGTGAAGATGGCCTGGTACTACAACAACGCGCTGGGCCGGCCGGAGAAGAAGAAGATCATCAGCCGGGTGAAGGCCTATCACGGCGTCACCATCGTCGCGGCCTCGATGACCGGCCTGCCCTACAACCACAAGGACTTCGACCTGCCGGTCGACCGGATCAAGCACACCTCGACGCCGCATTTCTGGAAGAACGCCGAGGCCGGCGAGACCGAGGCGGAGTTCTCGGCCCGGCTGGCGGCCGATCTGGAGGCGATGATCCTCGCCGAGGGGCCGGACACGGTGGCGGCCTTCATCGCCGAGCCGATCATGGGCGCGGGCGGGGTGATCGTGCCGCCGGAGGGCTATTTCCCGGCGATCGCCGAGGTCTGCAGGCGCTACGATATCCTGATGATCTCGGACGAGGTGATCTGCGGCTTCGGGCGCACCGGCGAATGGTTCGGGGCGCAGACCTTCGACTATCCCTGCACCTCGATCTCGATGGCCAAGCAGCTGACCGGCGCCTATCTGCCGCTGTCGGCGGTGGCGATCAACGCGGATATGGCCGAGGTGATCGAGGCCAATTCCGGCAGGATCGGCACCTTCGGGCATGGCTTCACCTATGGCGGCCATCCGGTCGCCTGCGCGGTGGGGCTGAAGACGCTGGAGATCTACGAGCGGATGGACGCGCCGGCGCGGGTGCGCGCGCTCGCGCCGCGGTTCCGCGGGCATCTCGACCGGCTGGCGGCGCATCCGCTGGTCGGCGAGGCGCGCGGCGTCGGGCTGATCGGCGCGCTGGAGCTGGCGCCGGACCGCTCGCCCAAGGGCTTCGCCACGCCGGGCAAGGTCGCGGCGAAGGCGGCGGCGGAGCTGCTGGAGCGCGGCGTGATCACCCGGGCGATCGTGGACAGCCTCGCGTTCTGCCCGCCGATGATCATCACCGAAGCCGAGATCGACGAGATGTTCGCCCCGGTCGAGGCGGCGCTCGACGCGACGCTGGACTGGGCGCGGGCGGAAGGACACCTTGCCTGACACCCACGGCCACGGCGCGGCGGGGCGACGGCCGACCAACCCGCTGCGCGGGATCGGGCTCAAGGTCCTGTCGGTCTCGCTGTTCACGCTGATGGCGGTCTGCATCAAGGCCGCCGCCCCGCGGGTGCCGGCGGGCGAGGCGGTGTTCTTCCGCTCGTTCTTCGCGATCCCGGTGATCCTGTGCTGGCTGGTCCTGGCGCATAACTGGCGGCACGGCCTCGACACCCGCAACCCGATGGGCCACCTGTGGCGCGGGCTGGTCGGCACCACGGCGATGGGGCTCGGCTTCACCGCGCTCGGGCTGCTGCCCCTGCCCGAGGTCACCGCGCTCGGCTACGCCGCGCCGCTGCTGGCGGTGATCTTCGCGGCAATGTTCCTCGGCGAGGAGGTCCGGGCCTTCCGGCTGACCGCCGTGGCGCTCGGGCTGGTCGGGGTCGTCGTCGTGCTGTCGCCGCGGCTGACCATCACCAATGTCGAGGTCGCGTCCAAGCTGCAGACCATCGGCGCGATGGCGGCGCTGCTCGGGGCGGTGTTCGCGGCGCTGGCGCAGGTCTTCGTGCGCAAGCTGGTGCATTCCGAGCAGACCGCCGCGATCGTGTTCTATTTCTCGCTGACCGCCTCGATCCTGTCGCTGGCGACGCTGCCGTTCGGCTGGGTGCTGCCCACCGGGCGCGAGGCGGCGCTGCTGGTCGGGGCGGGGCTGCTCGGCGGGGTCGGGCAGATCCTGCTGACCGAGAGCTATCGCCACGCCGACGTCAGCGTGATCGCGCCGTTCGAATACGTCTCGATGATCCTCGCGCTGATGCTCGGCTATATCGTGTTCGAGGAGGTTCCGACCGCGACCATGCTCGGCGGCGCCGCGATGATCGTGGCGGCGGGGCTGTTCATCATCTGGCGCGAGCACAAGCTCGGGCTGGAGCGGGCCAAGGCGCGCAAGGTCATCACGCCGCAGGGATGAGCATGATCTACAAGATCTTCCGCGCCGCCGAGATGGCCGCCTTCGTCGCCGCCGGCGAGACCGCCGGCGCGCCGATCGACCTCGCCGACGGCTATGTGCATTTCTCCACCGCAGCGCAGGCGGAGGGGACGCTCGCGAAGCATTTCGCCGGCGAGGACGGGCTGTGGCTGCTGGCCTGCGACCCGGCGGCGATGGGGCCGGCGCTGCGCTGGGAGCCGGCGCGGGGCGGCGCGCTGTTCCCGCATCTCTACCGCGCCTTCGCCCGGGCCGACGTGGTCTGGGCGCGGCCGCTGCCGCCGGCGGCGGAGGGCCGCCGCCTGCCGGACGATCTGGCGTGAGCGCGGCCGCGCGGCTGGCGCTGCGCGGGCTGCGCGGGCTGGACCCCGAGACCGCGCACGGGCTGGCGCTGCGCGCGTTGCGGCTGGGGCTGGGGCCGCGCGGCGGGCCGGTCGCGGGGCCGCGGCTGACGGTGACGCTGGCGGGGATGACGCTGCCCAACCCGCTGGGGCTGGCGGCGGGGTTCGACAAGAACGCGGTGGCGGTGGGGCCGCTGCTGCGGGCGGGGTTCGGCTTCGTCGAGGTCGGCGCCGCGACGCCGCTGCCGCAGGCGGGCAACCCGCGGCCGCGGCTGTTCCGGCTGAGCGCGGACCGCGCCGCGATCAACCGCTTCGGCTTCAACAACGACGGGGCGGAGGCGATCGCCGCGCGGCTGGCGGCGCCGAGGCCGCCGGGCGTGGTCGGGCTGAACCTCGGGGCGAACAAGGCGAGCGCCGACCGGGCGGCGGATTTTGCGCAGGTGCTGGCGCGGGCGGGGAGTTTCGTCGATTTCGCCACGGTCAACGTCTCGTCGCCGAACACCGAGCGGTTGCGCGACCTCCAGGGCGCGGCGGCGCTGGACGGGCTGCTGGCGGGCGTGATGGCCGCCAATGCGGCGCTGGCGCGGCCGATCCCGGTGTTCGTGAAGATCGCGCCCGATCTCGACGCCGGCGAGCTGGCCGAGCTGGTCGGCGTGGCGGAGGCGCGCGGCGTGAACGGGATCGTCGCCACCAACACCACGCTGTCGCGCGACGGCCTGCGCGACCCGCAGGGCGGCGAGGCGGGCGGGCTGTCCGGCCAGCCGCTGTTCACCCGCTCGACCCGGGTGCTGGCGCGGGTCTTCCGGCGCACCCAGGGCCGGATGCCGCTGATCGGGGTGGGCGGCGTCGCCTCGGCGGCGCAGGCCTACGCGAAGATCCGCGCCGGGGCGAGCGCGCTGCAGCTCTACACCGGGCTGGTCTACGGCGGGCTGGGGCTGGTCGGGGAGATCCTCGAAGGGCTGGATGCGCTGCTCGCCGCCGACGGATTCGCTTCGGTCGCCGATGCGGTCGGGATCGACGCCGAGGTCTGGGCCGAAGCGGGCTGACGCGGCGGGCTTGCGTCCCGTCGCAAATCTGTCACAAGGGACGGTCGGGAGAGCGCGGCGCGAGTGGCGCACCGGTTTCGATCCCGAGAATTGCGCCGGCGTCGCCGCGCCATTCGCCGTTCCGCCCCGACTGGAGGACACATCGCATGTCCGGCCACATGATTCTGCTCAACCTGCTCGGCGGCGTCGCGCTGCTGCTGTGGGGCACCAACATGGTCAAGACCGGCGTTCTCGGCAGCTTCGGGCCGGAGATCCGCCGGGCGCTGGCGGCCGCGACGCGGAACCGGCTGCGGGCGGCGGCGGCGGGCGTCGGCGCCGCGGCGGTGCTGCAGAGCGCCACCGCGACGGCGATGCTGCTGTCGGGCTTCGTCGGGCGCGGGCTGATCGGGCTCGCCCCGGCGCTGGCGGTGATGCTCGGGGCCGATCTCGGCACGACGCTGGTGGTGCAGGCGCTGTCGTTCGACCTCTCGGCGCTGACGCCGCTGCTGCTGGTGGCGGGGGTGGCGACGGCGCTCGGCGCGGGCGACGACCGGACGCGCGAGGTCGGCCGGATCGCGCTGGGCTTCGGGCTGATGATCCTGTCGCTGGGGCTGATCGTCGCCGCCTCGACGCCGCTGCGCGAGAGCCCGGTGGTCGGGCTGGCGCTGAGCCGGCTCGCGTCGGACCCGATCCTCGCGGTGCTGTTCGCGGCGGCGCTGACCTGGCTGTTCCATTCCTCGGTCGCCTTCGTTTTGTTCGTCGTCTCGCTGACCGCCGCCGGCGTGGCGCCGCCGGGGCTGGCGCTGACGCTGGTGCTGGGCGCGAACCTCGGGGCCGGGCTGATCCCGCTGGGGCTCGGGCTGCGCGCGCCGCTGGCGGCGCGGCGGGCGCTGTACGGCAATCTCGGGTTCCGGCTGGCGGCGGTCCTGCTGGCGCTGCCGTTCGTGGGCGTGCTCGGCGGCTGGCTGGAGGCGGTGTCGGGCGACCCGGCGCGGCGGGCGGCGGACGCGCATACGCTGTTCAACCTCGCGCTGCTGGCGGTGTTCCTGCCGCTGACCGGCGCGGCGGCGGCGGCGTTGCAGCGGCTGTGGCCCGAGCCGCCGGCGGATGCGGCCGAGGGCGCGCTGGCGCATCTCGACGACGCGCTGCTCGACCGTCCGGCGCTGGCGCTGAATGCGGCGACGCGCGAGCTGATGCGGCTCGCCGACAAGGTCGAGCTGATGCTGCGGCTGGCGATCCTGACCTTCGAGGGCAGGGACGACGCGCGCATCGCCGAGGTCCGGGGGCTGGAGACCGAGGTCGACGCCGATCAGGAGGAGATCAAGCTGTATCTCGCGCGGCTGATGCAGGGCGGCCTCGACGAGCGGCAGTCCGAGCGGGTGGTCGAGCTGATCCTGTTCACCACCAACCTCGAGCATGTCGGCGACATCATCGACCGCGGCCTGCTGGGGATGGCGGAGAAGAAGGCGCGGCTGGAGCTGCGGTTCTCCGACCCGGGCTGGGCCGAGATCCAAGCCTATCACGCGCGGATCGCCGAGCAGATGCGGCTGGCGCTGACGGTGTTCGTCTCGCGCGACCCGGCGATGGCGCGGGATCTCGTCGCCGAGAAGGACCGGCTGCGCGAGCTGGAGACGGCGGCGACCGAGCGGCATGTGGCGCGGCTGCGCGAGGGCAAGCCGGAGTCGATCGAGACCTCGGCGCTGCATCTCGACGTGCTGCGCGACCTGAAACGGATCAACGCGCATCTGACCACGGTGGCCTATCCGATCCTCGAGGCGCGCGGCCTGCTGCGCGGCTCGCGGCT
>CAYTMB010000066.1:7727-10497 GCA_964438465.1 uncultured Rhodovulum sp.
GATCAGAGCGCGGCGGCGAGGGCGGCGATCAGGCGGTCGACGTCGGCGTCGTCGTTGTAGAGATGCGGCGTCACGCGCAGGCTGGCGCCGCGCTGGCTGACATGCACGCCGGCGGCGGCGAGGCGGTCCGGCAGGCCGGCGGGCGGGGCCGCGGCGAAGCCCAGGCCGAGGAAATGACCGGCGCGCAGCGCCGGGTCCGAGGCGGTCAGCCCGAGCGGCGCCGCGCGGGCGGCGATCTCGGCGGTGCGGGCGGCGAGCGTCGCCTGGATCGCGGCGGGGGTCCAGGCGATCAGCCGCTCCAGCGCCGCGCAGACCATCGGCAGCAGCGCGAAGTTCGGGGCCTCGCCCATGTCGAAGCGCCGGGCGCCGGGCGCATAGGCCGCGGCGTAGTCGACGAGGCGGGTGAAGTCCTCGGCGCCGTCGCGGCCGAGCCAGTGCTGTTCGAGCGGCCGGCCGTCGCGGCGCTCGGGCGCGATCCAGAGGAAGCCGGTGGAGTACGGGCCGAGCAGCCATTTGTACGCGGCCGCGACCAGGAAGTCGGGGCGGACCGCCGCCATGTCGATCGGCAGCGCGCCGCAGGACTGGGTGAGGTCGAGCACCAGCGCGGCGCCGGCGGCGCGGGCGGCGGCGCCGACGCGGACGAGATCGACCAGCGCGCCGTCGGTCCAGCGGCACTGGGCGCAGGCGACCACCGCCGTGCGCGCGTCGATGGCGGCGAGGAAGGCGGCGGTCAGGTCGCCGTCAGGGCCGGGGGTCGCGGTGACGACGGTGGCGCCCGCGGCGGCGGCGGCGGCGGTCCAGGGATGGAGGTTCGAGGGGAACTGGTCGGCGGCGACGACCACGGTCTGGCCGGCGCGCAGCGGCAGGTTGGCGACGGCGGTGGCTATGCCGTAGCTCGCCGCCGGGACCAGCGCCACGCCGGCCGCGTCGGCGCCGATCAGGCGGGCGAACAGGTCGCGGGCGCGGGCGGTGTCGGTGAAGAAGTCGGCGGGGCGGATGGTCCAGGGCCGCGCCTTGCGCGCGAGCGCCGCCCGGCCGATCTCGACCGCCTCGGTCAGCAGCGGCGACATGTAGGCGCAGTTGAGATAGGCGACCTCGCGGGGGATGTCGAACAGCGCGCGCTGGCTGGGGATCATGCTCATCGCGCGATCAGGCGCGGCGCGGGGCCGACCGGCGCCGGGCCGAGGAAGGTGCGGCCGCCGGCGAAGTCGAGCGACACGTCGAGGGTGTCGCGGGCGCCGCCGAGGCGCGCGATCAGGCCGAGCCCCCCGCGCAGCGCCGAGGCGATGCTGCGGTCGAGCGCGCCGGAGTCCTCGGCGAGCTCCAGCATCTGCCGCCAGTTGCGGGCGCGCAGGTCGATGCGGCCCTCGGCGAAGCCGCGCGCGTCGGCGACCAGCGCGCCCTTGCCGCGCAGGTCGAGCGCGCCCCAGGTGAAGGTCATGTCGCGGATCTCCAGCGCCTCGAGCTGCGGCTGCGCGCCCTCGACGGCGGCGCGGTCCCAGGGGCGGTCGAAGGTGGCGAGCGCGTCGAACCTGGCGGTCTCGATCACCGCCGCCAGCACGCCCGCGCGGTCGAAGCGGGTCCAGGCCTCGGGCAGGGCGAGACCCTCGGCGGTGAAGGCGATGTCGTGGGCGAAGGGGGCCGCGCCCGCGGCCTGGCGGGTGGCGAGGATCGCGGAGGCGACGCCGATCTCCCAGTCGTCGTCGCCGGCCAGCGTCACGCCCTTCAGCTCGATCGTGGCGTGGTCGAGCGCGAGCAGCCGGTTCGGCTCGACGACCACCGAGCCGCGCATGGTCTCGGAGCGGATCCGGGTGGTTCCGAGCGGGGTGGAGAAGCGCTGCTCGGGCGGCCAGATCGCGATCAGGTGATGGGGCTTGTAGGCGAGGGTCAGGAACTGGAACTGCGGCGCGGACCAGGCCCAGCCGGCCTCGGGGTTGGCGAGTTCGAGCCCGCGCAGGGTGGTGTCGACGCGGTAGGGAAAGCCGCCGACGTCGACGGCCTCGGCCTCGGCGACCCAGCCCGCGGCGCGGCGCTCGGCCAGCCAGGCGTTCAGCGCCGCCTCCTTGGCATGGGCGATGAAGAACCACCAGCCGGTCCAGGCCAGCGCCGCCAGGGCGATGATTGCAATGATGATACGCATCGCCTACCTCTCGCCGATCGGGGGCGCATAGCGCAAGCGGCCCGGCGAGGATAGCGCAATGTCTGGCGAAACCTGGGTGTTCGGTTACGGCTCGCTGATCTGGAAGCCGGGCTTCGAGTTCGCCGAGCGGCGGCTGGCGGTGCTGCCGGGGTTCCGGCGGGCGTTCTGCATGGCCTCGATCAAGTATCGCGGCACGCCCGAGGCGCCGGGGCTGGTGCTGGCGCTGGACCGGGCCGAGGGCGCGGCCTGCCACGGCGTCGCCTACCGCATCGCCGAGGCGGCCGCCGAGGCGACGGTGGCCTATCTGCGGGAGCGCGAGCTGATCTCCTACGCCTACGACGAGGAGGTGCATCCGGTGGCGCTGGACGGCGGCGGGGTGGTGGAGGCGATCTGCTATGTCTCGAACCGCGGGCACGCGCAGTATCGCGGCGGGCTGAGCCTCGAGGAGCAGGCCGAGGTGATCGCGCGCTCGGTCGGGCCGATGGGGCCGAACGCGGAGTATCTGCACAACACCGTCGAGGGGCTGGCGGCGCTGGGGCTGGCCGACCCGGACCTCGACCGGCTGGACGCGCTGGTGCGCGAACGCAGGGCCGCGGCGCGGTGAAGCGCGCGGCGTCACAGCGTGTTACA
>CAYTMB010000067.1:0-10326 GCA_964438465.1 uncultured Rhodovulum sp.
GGGCGAGGGGCGCCGGCCTTGACCGTCGCTCTCCAATCGGTGCGCGCCTGCCTGGCGGGCGCGTCTATCGCGCCTGCCGGGGGCAGGCAGGCGCGCACCGATTTGTCAACGGACAAATCGGTGAAGCGAATGCGCCGAGCGCGCGCTCCAATCATCCAGGTTCAGCCCGACCCCAAGGCGATCCGCCGGCGCCCGCCCTCAGTTGCCGGCGAACTGCAGCCGGTACAGGTCGGAATAGAGCCCCCCCAGCACCAGCAGCTCGGCATGGGTGCCCTGCTCGACGATCCGGCCGCGGTCCATCACCACGATGCGGTCGGCGTCGAGGATCGTCGTCAGCCGGTGCGCGATCACCAGCGTGGTGCGCCCACGCGACAGCCGGTCGAGCGCCGCGCGGATCAGCGCCTCGCTCTCGGCGTCGAGCGCCGAAGTCGGCTCGTCCAGCAGCAGCAGCGGCGCGTCGCGCAGGATCGCCCGCGCGATCGACAGCCGCTGGCGCTCGCCGCCCGAAAACGAGGCGTCCGACGGCACGATCCGCGTCTGGTAGCCCTTGGGCAGCGCGCGGATGAAGCCGTCGGCGGCGGCGGCCTCGGCCGCCGCCTCGATCTCGGCCTGGGTGGCGTCGCGCCGGCCGAAGCCGATGTTCTGCGCGATCGTGCCGGTCAGCAGCACCGAATCCTGGCTCACCACCGCGATCTGGTTGCGCAGGCTCTCGAGGGTCAGCTCGCGGATGTCGATGCCGTCGAAGGTGATCCGCCCCTGCGTCGGGTCGTAGAGCCGCGGCAGCAGGTTGAACACCGTCGACTTGCCCGCGCCCGAGCGCCCGACGAAGGCGATCCGGGATCCCGGCGAGACGTTGAGCGACACGTCCTCCAGCGCGACATGCCCGTTGGGATAGGCGAAGCCGACGCCCTCGAAGCCGATCTGGCCGACCAGGCGGCCGATCGTGCGCGGCCCGTCCACGATGGTGTTGCGGGTGTCGAACAGCATGAAGATCCGGTCGAGCGCCGCGCCACCCTGCGCCGCCGCGGCGTAGGTCGAGCTCAGCCTGCCCGCCGGCGACACCGCGACCCCGAGGCCGGTCAGCAGGCCGGTGAAATCGGCCAGCGACATCGTGCCGAGGCTCATCCGCCAGCCGACCACGAACAGCAGGATCGCCACCGCGATGCCGCCGAGGATCTCCATCAGCGGCGAGATCCGCGACTGCCAGAGGTTCACCTTGACCTTGAGGCCGAACAGCCCTTCGAACACCTCGGCGGCGTTGTCGGCCAGCGGCTCCTCGAGCTGGTAGGTCCGCGCCAGCCGGATGCCCGACAGCCCCTCGGTGACGCTCGCGGTCATCATCGCGACCTGGTTCTGCGTGCGCCGCGACAGCCGCCGCAGCCGGTGGCCGATCACCGTCACCGGCCCCAGCGCCAGCGCGAACACCGCGAGCATGCCCAGCGTCAGCGGCCAGTCGATGGTCAGCATCACCGCGAAGGCCCCGACCATGGTGAAGACCGCAGTGATGCCGCCCATGATCGACTTCACCGAGCGGCTGACGAGGCCGATGTCGGACGAGAAGCGCGCGGCCATGCCGGCGGGCGCCTCGCTGCGCAGATGCGCGAGGTCGGTGCCGACGAGGCGGGCGAACATCGCCTTCTGCAGGTCGGTCTCGGTGCGGATCACCGCGCGCTGCACCGTGGTCTGGCGCAGGTAGTCGGTGACGGCGTTGATGAGGGTCAGCGCCAGCACCGCCGCGGGGCCCCAGTACATCACCGAGAACTCGCGCGCCTCGAAGGCCCCGACGATCTGCTGGATCAGCTTGGCGTAGGCCGCCGTCGCCACCGCCGAGACCGCCATGAGCCCCAGCCCGTAATAGTAGAGCCGGCGGTTCTGCACCAGCCAGTCGCGCCACAGCCGCAGGAAGGGCCGGCCGGACACCGGCCCCGGCTCGGGTTTGATCTTGTGCAGCTTGGACATCGGATTCCATCGCGACGGCGGCCGCTCCGCCTATCACGCGGGCGCCGGCCGAAAAAGGCGATTCTCCCATTCCCCTCGCCCGCGGCGCCGGGCTAGTGTCCGCGCCGCCACCCCGAACGGAGCCCGCCGCGCATGTCCCTGTCCTTCGGCCGCGACCTGCTCGCGATCCCCGGCCCCTCGGTGACGCCCGACCGGGTGCTGCGCGCGATGCACCGCGCCGCGCCCAACATCTACGAGGGCGAGCTCATCGACCTGACCGCGCGGGTGATCGCCGATCTGCGCCGCGTCGCGCGCACCGAACACGCCGTCGCGATCTACATCGGCAACGGCCACGCCGCCTGGGAGGCGGCGCTCGCCAACATCCTCGCCCCCGGCGAGGTCGCGCTGGTGCTCGCCACCGGCCGCTTCGGCCTCGGCTGGGCGGAGATGGCCCGGCGCATGGGCGTCGCGGTCGAGGTGATGGACTTCGGCTTTCGCGCGCCCGCCGATCCGGACCGGGTCGAGGCGCGGCTGCGCGCCGACCCCGAGCGGCGGATCAAGGCGGTGCTGACGGTGCAGACCGACACCGCCTCGTCGGTGCGCAACGACGTCCCCGGCCTGCGCGGCGCGCTCGACGCCGCCGGCCACCCGGCGCTGCTGGTGGTCGACTGCATCGCCTGCCTCGGCTGCGACGAATTCGAGATGGACGCCTGGGGCGTCGACGTGATGGTGGCGGCCTGCCAGAAGGGGCTGATGACGCCGCCCGGCCTCGCCTTCACCTGGCATGGGCCGAAGGCCGAGGCCGCCCGCGTCGATCCGCGCTCGGCCTACTGGGACTGGGGCCCGCGCATCGACCCGGACGCCTATTACCAGCTGTTCTGCGGCACCGCGCCGACCCACCATCTCTACGGCCTCCACGAGGCGCTCGGGATGATCCTCGACGAGGAGGGCCTCGCGCAGACCTGGCGGCGGCACGCGGTGTTCGCGTCGGCGGTCTGGGCCGCGGTCGAGGCCTGGGGCGCCGGCGGCGCGATCGAGCTCAACATCGCCGACCCCGCCGACCGCTCGCACGCCGTCACCACCATCCGCACCGCGGCCGACCAGGCGATCCGCCTGCGCCGC
This sequence comes from uncultured Rhodovulum sp., assembly GCA_964438465.1. Classification (GTDB taxonomy): domain Bacteria; phylum Pseudomonadota; class Alphaproteobacteria; order Rhodobacterales; family Rhodobacteraceae; genus Amaricoccus. Next base: position 3,061 of record CAYTMB010000067.1, read on the forward strand.
TGGTGCGCCCAGGCCGCGGGCCTGACCCTCGGCGTCGGCCTCGCCGGCGAAGGCGAGGCCGAGCACGGCCTGTTCCGCATCGGCCACATGGGCCATCTCAACCCGCCGATGCTGCTCGGGGCGCTGGCGACGGTCGAGGCCGGGCTCGCCGCCTGCGCCATCCCGCACGGCCCCGGCGCGCTCGAGGCCGCCGCGCGCGCCGTCGCCGCCGCGGCGCCCGAACGCTCCGGGACCTGATCGCCGGCCGGACCGGCGCCGGCGCCGGCCCGCGCTCGCGGGGCCTTGATCGCGGCCCGAATCGCCGCCCGATCCGATTGACAGAACAGGCGCTCATGCGATTAATGCCCGCGACGTCGCGCCGCAGTCCACGGCGCCGATCACCAAGGGACAGGAGACCCGGAATATGGCCGATCTTATTGCAGTTGTGTTCGATTCCGAAGCCAAGGCCGAGGAGGTTCGCAGCAAGATCCTCGCGATGAGCAAGGAATACCTGATCGACATCGGCGACGCGGCCATCGCGGTCAAGACCGAGGACGGCAAGGTCAAGCTCAACCAGCTGATGAACATGACCGCCGCGGGCGCCGCGGGCGGCAGCTTCTGGGGCCTGCTGATCGGCGTGCTGTTCCTGAACCCGCTGCTCGGCGTCGCGGCCGGCGCCGCGGGCGGCGCGCTCGGCGGCGCGCTGACCGACGTCGGCGTGAACGACAAGTTCATGAAGGGCCTCGCGACCGACGACATCCAGCCGGGCGAGGCGATCCTGTTCGTGCTGGTCAAGAAGGTCACCGGCGACAAGGTGCTCGAGGGCATCAAGGGCGTCGGCGGCCGCATCCTGCAGACCTCGCTCGACCACACCCGCGAGGAGCGGCTGCGCGAGGCCCTCGCCGGCCATCTCGACGCCCCGGCGGCGAGCTGAGACCGGTTTTGCGGCGCAGGGCTCCACCGTGGACCGGCGCCGCAAAACAAGCTACAAGTTGAGGTAGGTTCGCCCAATACCCCAACATGAGGTTAGACCGCGGGTGGACCAGAGGGAAAGGAACAGGACACAATGAAATCAGCGATCCTACTGGCGACGGTCGCGGGCATCGCCCTCGCCGGCTGCACGCCCGGGGCGACCCCCGAACAGCGTGAGCATGAATTCGGCTGCGCGGCCGGCACGGTCAGCGGCGCGGTCGTCGGCGGCGTGCTCGGCAGCTTCATCGGCGGCGGCACCGGCCAGCTCGTCGCGACCGGCGCGGGCGCGGCGCTCGGCGGCTACGCCGGCCACCGCCTGGCCTGTGGTTAAGGAGATGACGATGCGCACCCACCTTCTCGCGGCCGCGGCCGCGCTGCTGCTCGCCCCCGGCTTCGCCCTCGCGCAGGACCAGGGCCTGTCCGAAGGCCATCTCGACGCCGCGGACACCACCGGCGACGGCGCGGTCTCGCTGGACGAGTTCCGAGCCTACATGAAGAACGCCTTCGACGCGCTCGACAAGGACTCCAACGGCGTCGTCACCTGGACCGAGGCCGAGGCGGCGATCGCCCGCGAGCATTTCGACGCGCTCGACAAGAACGGCGACGGCAACGTCACGGCGGCCGAGATGGACGCCCAGGCCCAGGCCGACTTCGCCGCCTCCGACCGCGACGGCGACGGCGCGCTGAACTGACCGCGACGTGGCGCCCGCCCCGGTCGGGCGGGCGCCGCGGCCACCGTCCAGCCTCCCCGCCGCGGTCGCGCCGTCGCGGCGCGGCTGCCGATCTCGCCGGCGCATCGGGAGCTGACCGCAATGCGCCATCATTCCCTGCCCCGACGCCTTCCCGCCGCCCTGCTGCTCGCGGCGTTCCTGCCCGCGGCGGGCGCCGCCGCCGATCCGCTGCTCGACGAGGCGACCGGCTTCGCCGGCGGCATGGCCTTTCTCGGCTCGGGCGCGCCCGGCCTCGTGATCGCCGCCATCCGCGACGGCGAGACCGCCTTCGCCGGCTTCGGCGAGACCGCGCGCGGCTCCGGCCAGACCCCCGGCGCCGACACGCTGATGCGCGTCGCCTCCATCTCCAAGGCCTATTGCGGCGACGTGCTCGCGAGCCTCGCCGCCGACGGCGCGCTCGGCCTGACCGACCCGCTGCAGGACCACCTGCCGCAGCCCTTCGTCGTGCCGCGGAAGGACGGGCGCAGCCTGCGGATCATCGACCTCGTCACCCAGTCCTCCGGTCTGCCGCGCGACATGGCCCAGACCGGCGGGACCCCGCAGGACCCCTACGCCGGCCACACCACCGCCGCACAGATCGAGAACCTCGCCGGCGATCCGTTCCTGTTCGCGCCCGGGACCGGCGCGCTCTATTCGAACTTCGGCTTCGACCTGCTCGGCGCGGCGCTGGCCGAAGCGGGCGGCAAGCCCTACGCCGACCTGCTGGCCGAGCGCGTGCTCGATCCCCGCGGCATGACCGACACGGTGTTCGCGCCGCGCCCCGGCGACGAGGGCCGGATGATGCAGGGCCACGACTTCGACGGCGCGCCGCTTCCCTTCGTGCCGACGCCGGCGACGATGCACTGCGCCTCGGGGCTGCACACCACCGCCGGCGACATGCTGAAATGGATGGCCTGGCATCTCGACGCCGACGACGCGGCGGACGCCGCGCGGCGCAGGATGAACCACGCCGGCTGGCTGTGGCGCGACGGGCTTGCGCCGGTGGCGGGCCTCGACGACGGCGGCGGCCCGATGGCGGCGATGGCGCTCGGCTGGATCGTGATGGCGCCCGAGGGCGACCGGCCGATGCTGCTGCACAAGTCCGGCGGCCGGCAGGGCATGTTCACCTATGTGGCGATCGCGCCCACCCGCGGGGTTGGCGTCTTCGTGGCGATCAACCAGTTCAGCGCCTCCGGGTTCGCGCTGATGGTCCAGGCCGCCAACGGCCTCATCGCCGCCCTCGCGCCGCGCTGAGAGAGCGGCCCGAGCCCGAACGCGCCAATCCGCCGAAAGCCGTGCGGCGCGCTCGTCCGAAGCGGCGGCCTCGGGATCATCCCCCTTCGGACCGGGTGTCCTCAAGACGTGTCAGCGCCCCCCGGCGCCGCCGCCCTCCCCCACCGACGCCGCGGGATCGCCCTCGCAGCCGCCAGGGACGACCGCGCGGCGCGCATCAAGCCCCTTGTCGGAATCGGCGCCCCGCCGCACTCTCGCGCGGGATTTGCCCCGGGGGACGAACGACATGACCGCATCGCATGCGAAGCGCCTGCGCCTTCTTCTCGCGACCGCGGCGCTCGCCGCCGCCGTCGCGGCGCCCGCGCGCGCCGACGATCCGCTGCTGACGGAGGCGGTCGGCTTCGCCGGCACGATCACCTTCCTCTCGGCCGGGGCGCCCGGCCTCGTCATCGCCGCGGTGCGGGACGGCGAAACCGCCGTCGCGGGCTTCGGCGAAACGGTGAGGGGGTCCGGAAGGGAGCCCGACGGCGACACGCTGCTGCGCATCGCCTCGATCTCCAAGGCCTTCTGCGGCGACGTGCTCGGCAGCCTCGCCGCCGAGGGCGGGATCGCGCTGACCGATCCGGTGCAGGACCACCTGCCGCCCGAATACGTCGTGCCGCAGAAGGACGGCCGCACCCTGCGGCTGATCGACCTCGTCACCCAGGCCTCCGGCCTGCCGCGCGAGGTGCCCCAGACCGGCGGCACGCCCGAGGATCCCTTCGGCGGCAACACCGTCCAGGCCCAGATCGACGGGCTGAAGGGCGATCCCTACCTGTTCTCGCCGGGGACCGGCGCCTCCTATTCGAACTGGGGCTACGACCTGCTCGGCGCGGCGCTCGCGCACAGCGAAGGCAGGCCCTACGCTGATCTGCTGAACGAACGGGTGCTCGCGCCCCGCGGGATGACGGACACCCGGTTCAACATCACCCCCGAGGAGCAGGCCCGCGCGATGCAGGGCCATTTCTTCGACGGCGCGCCGATGCCCTGGGTCCCCTCGCCCGTCACCATCGAATGCGCCGGCGGCCTCTACGCCACGCCGAACGACATGCTGAAATACATGGCCTGGCACCTCGACCAGGCCGACGCCGCGAACGCCGAGGCGCGCGCGATGGACCAGGCCGCCTGGCTCTGGCGCGACGGCCTCTCGCCGGTCGCCGGGCTGGACGATGGCGGCCCGATGGCGGCGATGTCGCTCGGCTGGGTGGTGGTGGCGCCCGACGGGAACGCGCCCCTGATGCTCAACAAGTCCGGCGGCCTGCAGGGCGAATTCTCCTACATGGTGATCGCCCCGACCCGCGGCGTCGGCGTGTTCATGTCGATCAACCAGTTCAGCACCGGCGGCTTCGCCGCGATGGTCCACGCCGCCAACACGCTGGTCGCCGAACTCGCGCCACGCTGACGACCGCCCCGACCGACGCCGGCGGGTGCGCTCCCGCCCGCGCCGCTCGGAACCTGCGTCATCGGGCAAGCGACGCGCAACACCTGCGCCCGGGCCGCCGCGGCGACCCGGCCTCACCCCCGGGCGCGCGCCTCCGCCAGCGCCCCCGGCAGCGCCGCGGCGAAGGCGTCGAGGTCGCCCGCCCGCCCGGCGGTGACCCGGATGCAGCGGTCCTGCGGCGCCACGAACGGCATCCGCACGAACACGCCCCGCGCGATCAGCCCCTTCACCACCGCCCGGGCGAAATCCCCGTCCCCGCCGCAGTCGATGGCCACGAAGTTCGTCGCCGAGACCAGCGGCGCCAGCCCCTGCCCCGCCGCGATCGCCGCGATCCGCGCCTTCGCCGCCGCCACCTCCGCCAGCACCGAGGCCAGCCACTCGCGGTCCGCCAGCGCCGCCAGCGCCCCGGCCTGCGCGATCCGGTTCACCCCGAAGTGGTTGCGCACCCGATCGAACGCCGCGATCAGCCCGGCCTCGCCCAGCGCATAGCCCACCCGCGCCCCGGCCATGCCGTAGGCCTTGGAGAAGGTCCGCATCCGGATCACCCGCGGCTCGTCGACGTCGAGCGCCATCACCGCCGCCTCGGGCGCGAAGTCGACATAGGCCTCGTCGAGGCACAGCACCGCCCCCTCCGGCAGCCCCGCGACCAGCGCCGCCACCGCCTCCGCCGGAACCCAGCTCCCCATCGGATTGTCCGGGTTCGCCAGATACACCAGCCGCGCGCCGGTCGCGACCGCCGCCGCCAGCAGCGCCGCGGGATCCTCGGCGTCGTCGCGGTAGGGCGCGGTCCGCAGCGCGCCGCCGAACCCAGTCACATGATAGGCGAAGGTCGGATAGGCCCCGGCCGAGGTGACCACCGCATCGCCCTCGCCCACCAGCAGCCGCACCAGATTGCCCAGCAGCGCGTCGACGCCCTCGCCCACCATCACGTTGCCGGGCCGCACCCCGTGATGCGCCGCGATCGCCGCGCGCAGCTCGAACGCCTCGGGATCGCCGTAGCGCCAGACCCCCGCCGCGGCCTCGGCCATCGCCGCCACCGCCTTCGGCGACGGCCCGAACACGCTCTCGTTCGCGCCCAGCCGCGCGTCGAAGACCGCGCCGCGCGCCCGCTCCTGCGTCTCGGGCCCGACGAAGGGCACGCTCGCCGGCAGCCGCTCCGCCAGCGGCGTCAGCCGCGCGCTCACAGCCCGGCCAGCCGGCCGCGGGCGGCGCCGAGGATCGCGATCTCCTCCTCCAGCGCCTCCAGCCGGGCGCGGTTGGCGTCGACCACCTCCTCGGGCGCGCGTCCGACGAAGGCCGGATTGCCGAGCTTGGCGCGCAGCCCCTTCGCCTCGCCCTCGAGCTTGCCGAGCGCCTTGCTTAAGCGCGCCCGCTCCGCCTCGATGTCGATCACCTCCGCCAGCGGCAGGCAGAACGACGCCCCGCCGACGCTCACCGTCACCGCGCCCTTCGGCGCCTCGGCCGCCGCCTCGAAGCGCTCGACCCGCGCCAGCCGCGCCACCAGCGCGCGGTTGCGCGCCAGCGCCCCGGCCTGCGCCGCGGACATGCCGAGCTCGACCAGCGGAACCTTCGCCCCCGCCGGCACATGCATCGCCGCGCGCACCGAGCGGATCTCCTCGATCAGCCCGATCACCCAGCCCATCTCGGCCTCGGCCCCGGCATCGACCAGCTCCGCGCCATACCCCGGCCAGTCGGCGTGGCACAGCAGCGTCGCGCGCCCGGCCGTCTGCCCCCACAGCGCCTCGGTGACGAAGGGCATGAACGGATGCAGCAGGATCAGGCACTGGTCGAGCGCCCAGGCCATCGTCGCCCGCGTCTCCGCCGCGCCCTCGCCCTGGAACAGCGGCTTCGCCAGTTCGACGTACCAGTCGCAGACCTTGCCCCAGACATGCGCATACAGCGCCCCGGCGGCGTCGTTGAAGCGGTAGGCCGCCAGCGCCGCGTCCAGCGCCTCGCGCAGCCGCCCGGTCTCGCCGACGATCCAGCGGTTCGCGGTCAGCGTCACCGCCTGCGGATCGAAGCCCGGAACCGGCCGGCAGTCGTTCATCTCCGCAAAGCGCGCGGCGTTCCACAGCTTGGTGCCGAAGTTGCGATAGCCGGCGATGCGGTCCTTGCTGAGCTTCAGGTCCCGCCCCATCGCCGCCATCGAGGCCAGCGTGAACCGCACCGCATCGGCGCCGTATTCGTCGATGAGCTCGATGGGATCGAGCACGTTGCCGAGGCTCTTCGACATCTTCTTGCCGGCCTCGTCGCGCACGAGGGCGTGGATGTAGACGTCACGGAACGGGACCTCTCCGACCAGCTCGATCTGCATCATCATCATGCGCGCGACCCAGAAGAACAGGATGTCGAAGCCGGTGACGAGCACCGATGTCGGGTAGTAGCGGGCCAGCTCGGGCGTGTCCTCGGGCCAGCCCAGCGTGCCGATCGGCCAGATCCCCGAGGAGAACCAGGTGTCGAGAACGTCGGGGTCGCGAATGAGACGCACCTCCGAGAGCGTGGTCCCGACTTCGCCAATTCCCGCAGCGATAGGCGCTTTGAGTCCAGATCGGGGGCTCTCAAAGGAAATATCACTAGCTGAAACAAGGACCTCTCTGCCGATCTTAAGAACGTAGAACTTCTTGGCGAGTTGGGCGGCCGCTTCTTTGGTTTCCGCGCAGAACGGAACCAAAGTGTTGCTTCCCTCTAGTCCTAGGCTCGCAAGCGACGGCCCATACCACACCGGAATCTGATGCCCCCACCACAGCTGGCGAGAGATGCACCACGGCTCGATGTTCTCCAGCCAGTGATGATACACCTTCTCGTACTGCTCGGGCACGATGCGGGTGCGGCCCTCGCGCACCGCCGCCAGCGCCGGCCCGGCCAGCTTCGCCGCGTCGACGAACCACTGGT
>CAYTMB010000068.1:0-10277 GCA_964438465.1 uncultured Rhodovulum sp.
TCAACGTGCCGATCCCGGTGCCGATGGCGTTCCATTCGTTCGGCGGCTGGAAGGCGTCGCTGTTCGGCGACCACCACATGCACGGGCCGGAGGGGGTGCGCTTCTACACCCGCCTGAAGACCATCACCACCCGCTGGCCCACCGGCATGCGCGTCGAGGCCGAATTCGTCATGCCGACGATGGGCTGACCCCGGGGCCCGTCCGGCGGCGGGCAGGCTCCGTCGCCGGCGGCTCGACGATCCTGAGGGGATTGCCCGAAGGGCATTGGTTTCCCGCATTCCCTGCTCTACTACTCCTCCATCATGGTGATGTGTTTCACCTCAGGATGATGGAGGGGCTGCGCATGAAGCGAGCGACGATCGCGGACCTTTCCCGCGAAGCCGGCGTCAGCGTCGCGACGGTTGACCGGGTCCTGAACGGACGCCTGAAGGTGCGCGAGGAGACCGCCCTGAAGGTGCACGAGGCCGCGCGCCGCATCGGCTATCACGGCGCGAACGTCATCCACAGCCGCATCTTCGCGGACCTGCCGGAGCTGCATTTTGGCATCATCCTGCAGAAGGGCGGGCACGCCTTCTACCGCGCCTTCGCGGCCGAAATCGAGGATCAGCTTCGCGCGGACGTCCACCACCGGCTGCGCGCGACGACCCGGTTCGTCGAGAGCACGCGCCCGGCGGAACTGGCCCAGCTGATCGCCTCGATGTCGGGCAAGGTCCACGCGATCGCCGCGACCGGCGTCGACCATCACGAGGTCACACGGGCCGTGGCCGACCTCCGCGCCCGCGGCATTCCGACGTTCTCCCTGCTGTCCGACTACGCTCAGGGCGTCCGGGAAAGCTATGTAGGGCTGAACAATCTGAAGGTCGGGCGCGCCGTGGGCTGGCTGATGGCCAACATCGCGCGACGCCCGGGGAAAGTCGCGACTTTCGTCGGCGGCAATCGCTACCATGGCCACGAACTGCGCGAGACCGGGCTGCGCAGCTCGTTCCGCGAATACGCTCCCGACCTCGAGCTGCTCGGAACGCTGCTCAATCTGGAGGACCGCAAGGTCACCTACGAGACGACGCACGCGATCCTCGAAAAGCATCCGGACCTGGTGGGCATCTATTGCGTCGGCGGCGGCATGGAGGGCGCGATCGCCGCGCTGCGGGAGGCGGGGCGCGCCGAGGAGGTGATGCTCGTCGTCAACGAGCTCACCGACGATTCCCGCGAGGCGCTGCAGGACGGAACGGTGAAGTTCGTGATCGGCACGCCGCTGCGCCAGCTCTGCGCCGAGCTGATCCCGCTGATGATCAACACCGTGGAGAAGGGAATGGCGGAAACGCCGGGCCAGCGCTTCCTGCCGTTCGAGATCTGGACCCCCGAGTCGCTCTGAGATGATGTGATTGCGTCATCAGGCGCTGTCACTTTAGGTCATGAATGATGGAATGTATCGCGGGCTTGCGATTGACCGCGCGACAGCTTGCTGGCATCCCAGTGCGCAGGCCATGCCGAGCAAGGCGCGGCCTCGGGGGGAATAGCCTGCGGACAATAAATGCGTCCAGCTTGCGCCATCGAGCGCGCTGCGGCGTCCTCCCGTGAATGAGAACGAACAGAAGGCGCCCAGAGGGCGCGCAGCGGAGGATAATATGAGAAACCTTCTTGCTTCGACCGCCATCGTCCTTTTGGTCGCAGGGTCGGCCTCGGCGCAAAACGTCGGCGTCTCCATGGCGCTCTTCGACGACAACTTCCTCACCGTGCTGAGGAATGGACTGGTCGAGTATGCCGGAACGATCGACGGGGTCGACGTGCAGGTGGAGGACGCGCAGAACGACGTCGCCAAGCAGCTCGACCAGATCAACAACTTCGTCGCCTCCGGCGTCGATGCGATCATCGTGAACCCGGTGGACACATCGGCCACCCAGGCGATGTCGAACGCGGCGGAGGCGGCGGGCATTCCCCTGGTCTTCGTCAACCGCGAGCCGATCAACGTCGACGTCCTGCCGGACAACCAGGCCTTCGTCGCCTCCGACGAGCGGGAGTCGGGCACGCTCGAGACCAAGGAGATCTGCCGCCTGTTCAAGGAGGCCGGCAAGGACGAGGTCAGCGTCTATGTCATCATGGGCGAGTTGTCGAACCAGGCGGCGGTGCAGCGCACCCAGGACATCCACGACGTCATCGACTCCGGGGAATGCGAGGTGACGCTCAACATCATCGACAAGCAGACCTCGAACTGGATGCGCGACCAGGCGCAGAACCTGATGACCAACTGGCTTTCGACCGGCGCCGAGTTCGACGGGGTGATCGCCAACAACGACGAGAGCGCGATCGGCGCGATCCAGGCGATGAAGGCGGCCGGGATCGACATGAAGGACGTCGTGGTCGGCGGCATCGACGCGACGCAGGACGCGCTGCAGGCCATGCAGGCCGGCGACCTCGACGTGACCGTGTTCCAGGACGCCGCAGGCCAGGGCGCGGGCGCGCTCGACGCGGCGCTGAAGCTCGCCAGCGGCGAAGCCGTGGAGCAGAAGGTCTACATCCCGTTCCAGCTCGTCACGCCGGCCAACATCGGCGATTTCCTCGCCAAGAACTGAGTCGGAACCAATCGGAGGGTCGGCGCGCCGACGCGCCGGCCCGGCATCCGTAGCGCGACCGGGGAGAACCGAATGGCGCAGCCTCAGACCACGCATGGAGTAGGCGGACTGACCTTCGACGCGACGAAGCGTCACCGGCCGCCCGAACTGAACGTCTTCTTCGCCCTGATCCTGATCGTCGCGGTCTTCGAGGCGCTCGGCTGGCTGCTGATGGGCGACTCGTTCCTGTTCAACACGCGCGAGAACGCCACCTCCATCCTCAACACCGCGCGGCTGTCGATCATCATCCTGCAGGTCTCGATCATCGGGATCATCGCCCTCGGCGTCACCCAGGTGATCATTTCCGGCGGCATCGACCTGAGCTCCGGCTCGGTGGTCGGCGCGACGGCGATGGTCGCCATGAGCTTCGCCCAGGTCTCGATCGTCAACGGCCAGCCGAACCCGAAGATGATGCTGCCCGAGGGCTGGCAGGACCTGCCGGTGCTGATCCCGATCGCCGTCGGCCTGTGTTGCGGCCTTGTGGCGGGGGTGATCAACGGTTCGCTGATCGCCTACACCAAGATCCCGCCGTTCATCGCGACCCTCGGCATGATGGTCACGGCCCGCGGCTTCGCGCGGTGGTGGTCGAGGGGCGAGCCGATCAGCTTCCCGACCGAGGCCTACGCCGCGATCGGCAAGGGGATGATGCCGGTCGTCATCTTCATCGCGCTGGCGATCCTCTTCCACCTGATCCTGAAGTACACGGTCTACGGCAAGCACACCTACGCCATCGGCTCGAACGAGGCCGCGGCGCGGATGTCGGGCATCAAGGTCGAGCGCCACAAGGTGATGATCTACGGGATGGCCGGCCTGCTCGCCTCGATCGCGGCCATCGTGCTGTCGTCCAAGAACCTGACCGCACAGGCCGGCATGGGGGTGATGTACGAACTCGACGCCATCGCGATGAGCGTCATCGGCGGCATCAGCCTCGCCGGCGGCCGCGGCTCGATCCTCGGCACGGTGCTCGGCGCGCTGATCTTCGGGGTGATCATCTCCGGTTTCACGTTCCTGAAGCTCGACGCCTACTACCAGGAGATGGTCAAGGGCGCGATCATCATCGGCGCGGTCGTCCTCGACCAGTGGCGCCAGCGCCGCGCAGCGGCCCGCTCCTGAAGGGAGATCACCATGGCAAGCGACATCCAGACCGATATCTCGGGCCAGAATGCGCCGCAATCGGGCAAGCCGCTCGGCGACGTGATCCTCAGGACCGAGGGGCTGACCAAGCACTACGGCGGCGTGCATGCTCTCGTCGACTGCAACTTCGAGATCCGCAAGGGCGAGCATGTCGCGATCATGGGCGACAACGGCGCCGGCAAGTCGACCTTCGTGCGCCAGATCACCGCGGTCGAGCGACGCACCGCGGGCAAGGTCTGGTTCAACGGCGAATATGTCGATTTCGTCGGCCCGCTGGAAGCGCGCGAGGCCGGCATCGAGACGGTGTTCCAGACGCTCGCGCTCGCCGATCACCTCGACGTGCCGGACAATCTCTTCCTCGGCCGCGAGAAGATCCGCTTCAACCTCGGGCCGTTCTCCATCCTCGACTACAAGGGGATGCGCGAGGCGACCATCGCCGGGCTGAAGAAGACCGGGGTGAAGATCCCGAACATCAGCAACACCATCCAGAACATGTCGGGCGGCCAGCGCCAGTGCGTGGCGATCGCGCGGACCGCGACCTTCCACTCGAAGCTCACCATCATGGACGAGCCGACGGCGGCGCTCGGGGTGCAGGAGACCGCGCAGGTCGAGAACATCATCCGCACGCTGAAGGAGCAGGGCGAGCCGCTGATCCTGATCAGCCACAACATGCGGCAGGTGATGGATCTCTGCGACCGCATCGTCGTCTGGCGGCGCGGCCGGATCTGCGCGAACCTTCGCAAGGAGGACACCGACGGCCAGGATGTCGTCGCCTACATCACCGGCGCCAAGACCCAGCCGGAGTACGCCAGCGCGGCGTGACGAGCCCGGCGCCGGCCCCGCCGGCGCCTGGCCCCGATCCTCCATCCCGAACCGCCATCGGCGCCGCTCGATGCGGCGGCCCAACGACCAAGCTGGAGCCATCATGAAGATCGCCCTCGACCCGTTCATGCATCGCCATCTAAGCCTCGATGCGCTGCCGTCGAAAGTCGCCGAACTCGGCTACGAGTGGATCGAGATGAGCCCGCGCGGCGATTTCCTCGAGTGGTTCAAGGCGCCGCGGGTCTTTCCGGACCGGATCAGGTCGTTCAAGAAGGCGCTGAGGGACGCGGGCGTCGGCATCGCCTCGTTGCTGCCGATGTACCGCTGGGCCTCCAACGACGAGACCGAGCGTCAGGCGGCCGTCAAGCACTGGAAGCGCGCCATCGAGATCGCGGTCGAGCTCGGGGTGGACACGATGAACTCCGAGTTCGGCCGCGGCCCGCACCCGGACAAGGGCTCCTGCTACTGCTGTCACACCGGCTCGATGATCGAGGCCTGCGAGGACGCCTGGTGGCGCTCGATGGAGGAGCTGGTCCCGGTCCTCGAAAGGGAGGGCGTCCAGCTCAACGTCGAGCCGCATCCCGAGGACTGGTGCGAGACGCTGCAACCGGCGCTCGACATCATCCGCACGGTGAACAGCCCGAAGGTGAAGTTCCTCTACTGCGCGCCGCACACCTATTATTTCGGCGACGACACCAAGGCGATGCTGCGCGAGGCCGCCGACGTGCTGGCGCATGTCCATGTCGGCGACACCTTCAACCACAAGGCGTCCTCGGGCCTGCGCTACATCATGAACCCGCCCGGGACGCAGGCGCGCATCCATCAGCATCTGAACATCGGCCAGGGCGAAGTCCCGTGGGATGACTTCTTCGGCACGCTCCACGAGATCGGCTTCGACGGGATCATGACCGCCTGCGTCTTCGCCTGGGAGGACAAGGCGGACGAGTCCGGCAGGTTCATGCGCGCCGAGATGCAGCGCTACATCGACAAGTTCTGGAAGTGAGATCAGACATGACCGTTCGAATTGGAGTCATCGGCACCGGCGCGATCGGGCGCGACCACGCCCGCCGGATCAACCATGTGCTGACCGGGGCGAAGATCACCGCGCTGTCCGACGTCAACCTGGAGGGCGCGAAGTCGGTGCAGGCCGCCGTCGCCCCCGACGCCGAGATCTTCGCCACCGGCGAGGAACTGATCGCGTCCGACAGCGTCGACGCCGTGCTCGTCACCTCGTGGGGCACCACCCACGAACGGTATGTGCTCGCCGCGATCGCCGCCGGCAAGCCCTGCTTCTGCGAGAAGCCGCTCGCCGCGACCGCCGAGGGCGCGAGGCGCATCGTCGAGGCGGAGACCGGCCATGGCGCACGCCTGGTCCAGGTCGGCTTCATGCGCCGCTACGACGCCGGCTACCAGATGCTGAAGAAGGTCGTCCAGAGCGAGATCGGCCAGCCGCTGATGATCCATGCCGCGCACCGCAACCCGGCCGTGCCCGAGCAATACATGACCCCGATGGCGATCCACGATACGCTGATCCACGAGATCGACGTCTTCCGCTGGCTGCTCGACGACGAATACGTCTCGGCGCAGGTGGTCTTTCCGCGCGCGACGTCGCGCGCGCATTCGAAGCTCAGGGATCCGCAGATCGTTCTTCTCGAGACCGCGAAGGGCGTGCGCATCGATGTCGAGATCTTCGTCAACTGCCGCTACGGCTACGACATCCAGTGCCAGGTGGTGGGCGAGGAGGGTCTGGCTTCCCTCCCCGAGCCGATGTCGGTCGTCATGCGCAAGGACGCGAAGCTCCAGAATGCGATCCTGACCGACTGGAAGGACCGCTTCATCGCCAGCTATGACGTCGAGTTGCAGGACTTCCTCGACGCCGCCGCCGCGGGAACGGCGTCCGGGCCGACCGCCTGGGACGGCTATGTCGCCGCCATCTCGTCGGACGCCTGCGTCGCGGCGCAGGAAGCGCCGGGCGCCATCGTTCCGATTTCGCTGCCGGCGCGTCCGGCGCTCTACAACTGAGGTCCCGCCGTGCGCTTTGCCCTGAACCACATCACCACGCCGAAGCTCTCCGTCGAGGCGTTCTTCGCGCTCGCCCGCAAGCTCGGCATCACCGAGGTCGAGCTCCGCAACGACACCCCCGACGTCGTGAACAGCGTCGCCCCCGAGGCGGTGAAGGCGGCGGCGGCGCAGGCGGGCGTCGAGATCGTCTCGATCAACGCGCTCTATCCCTTCAACGTCTGGTCCGGCGATCTGCCGGCGCGGGCGGTGGCGCTCGCCGATTACGCCAGGGCCGCCGGCGCGAAAGCCCTGGTGATGTGCCCGCTCAACGACGGCGCGCCGGTCTCCCACGCCGATCTCGTGGCGGCGCTGAAGGCGATGGCGCCCATCCTGCGCGAGCGCGGGCTCATCGGTTTCGTCGAGCCGCTCGGGTTTCCGATCTCGTCGATGCGCACCAAGCGGCAGGCCGTCGCCGCCATCGACGCGGCCGGCGGCGGCGACGTCTACCGGCTGGTTCACGACACCTTTCACCATCACCTCGCCCGCGAGACCGAGTTCTTCCCGGAGCGGACCGGCATCGTCCATATCTCCGGCGTCGTGGATCCCGATGTCGCCGTCGACGACATGCTCGACCCGCATCGCGTGCTGGTCGACGCCGCCGACCGGCTGGAGAACCTGGCGCAGATCCGGGAGCTCGTCGCTCTCGGCTTCGACGGCCCCTACAGTTTCGAGCCGTTCGCGCGGGAGGTGCAGGATCTCGAAGATCCGGCGGCCGCGCTCGGCGCCAGCATGGCGCATGTGACCGAGGAGCTGACGGAGCGGACCGGGGCTTGAGGCCGGTCCGGAGATGCGAGCGTTGGAAGCGGGGCTGAGATGACCAAGACGTTGGACCTTATCACGATCGGCCGGTCGTCGGTCGATCTCTACGGCGACCAGATCGGCGGGCGGCTCGAGGACATGGGCTCGTTCTCGAAGTACATCGGCGGCTCGCCGACCAACATCGCCTGCGGCACGGCGCGGCTGGGGCTGAAGTCCGCGGTGATCACCGGGGTCGGCGACGAGCACATGGGCCGGTTCATCACCGAGCAGCTGGCGCGCGAGGGCGTGGACACCCGCGGCGTCAAGGTCGATCCGGAGCGGCTGACCGCCCTCGTCATTCTCGGCATCCGCGACGATAGCCGGTTCCCGCTGATCTTCTACCGCGAGAACTGCGCCGACATGGGGCTGACCGAGGCCGACATCGATGAGGGCTTCATCGCCGAGGCCCGGGCGGTGCTTGCGACGGGGACGCATCTCAGCCATCCGCGGACCGCGGCGGCGGTGCTGAAGGCGCTGGATCTGGCGCGCAGGCACGGGGCGCGGACCGCGCTCGACATCGACTACCGGCCGAACCTCTGGGGCGTCGCCGGCCACGGCGAGGGCGAGAGCCGCTTCGTCGAGAGCGCCGAGGTGACGAAGAAGCTGCAGGCGACGCTGCATCTGTTCGACCTGATCGTCGGCACCGAGGAGGAGTTCCACATCGCCGGCGGCAGCACGGACACGCTCGAGGCGCTGCGCGCCGTGCGCGCGGTCTCGGACGCGACGCTGATCTGCAAGCGGGGCGCGAAGGGGGCGGTCGCCTTCGAGGGCGAGATCCCGGCCAGCCTCGACGACGGCCAGACTGGGCCGGGCTTCCCGATCGAGGTGTTCAACGTGCTCGGGGCCGGGGACGGGTTCTTCTCCGGGCTGCTGCGCGGCTGGCTCACCGGGCGGGACTGGCCGACCAGCCTGCAATACGCCAACGCCTGCGGCGCCTTCGCGGTGTCGCGCCACGGCTGCACCCCGGCCTATCCCTCGCTCGCCGAGCTGGAGTTCTTCCTCGCCCGCGGGGTGGTGCGGCCCGACCTGCGCCACGACCAGCCGCTGGAGCAGGTCCACTGGTCGACCAACCGCCACGCCGCGAACGCCGGCGACTGGTCGCAGATGCGGGTCTTCGCCTTCGACCACCGGGCGCAGCTCGAAGCGATGGACGGGGCGACCCCAGCGAAGATCGGCGTCTTCAAGCAGCTCTGCCTGCAGGCGGCGCTGCGGGTCCGCGACGGCCGCCCCGGCTACGGCATCCTCTGCGATGACCGGCTCGGGCGCGCCGCGCTGCACGCCGCCTCCGGCTCCGGGCTCTGGATCGGCCGGCCGGCGGAGTGGCCGGGCTCCCGGCCGCTGACGCTGGAGCCCGCGCTCGGCGGCGACTGCGGCGGGCTGAACGAATGGGCGCGCGAGGACGTGGTCAAGGTGCTGTGCTTCTGCCACCCGGACGATGCGCCCGGGATGCGCGCCGAGCAGGAGGCGACGGTCCGGCGGCTCTGGGAGGCCGCGCGCCGCAACAAGCTGGAGTTCCTGCTGGAGATCATCCCGTCCAAGGTCGGCCCGGTCGACGACGCGACCGCCGCGACGCTGATCCGGCAGTTCTACGCCGCCGGCGTCTGGCCCGACTGGTGGAAGCTCGAGCCGATGACCTCGCGCGCGGCGTGGGGATCGGCCATCGCGGCGATCGAGGCGCATGACCGCCACACCCGGGGCATCGTGGTGCTCGGCCTCGACGCGCCGGAGGCGGAGCTTGCGGCGAGCTTCGAGACCGCGGCGGGGTTCGAGCTGGTGAAGGGCTTCGCCGTCGGGCGGACGATCTTCGGCGAGGCGGCGCGGGCCTGGATGGCCGGCGCGATCACCGACGCCGAGGCCGTCGCCGACATGGCGGACCGCTACGCCCGGCTCTGCGCGATCTGGGACAAGGCGCGCGCCGCCGCCCGGGAGATGATGTCGGAGGCGGGGGCGTGAAGGACCTGAAGGGAGGGGAACCGATGAGCGGCCCAATGAGCGGAACGATCCGGCTGACCACGGCGCAGGCGATGATGCGCTGGCTGAGCGTGCAGAGGACCGAGGACGGCGCGCGTTTCATCGAGGGCGTCTGGGCGATCTTCGGCCACGGCAATGTCGCCGGGATCGGCGAGGCGCTGCACGGCGTCGGCGACGCGCTGCCGACCTGGCGCGGCCAGAACGAGCAGACGATGGCGCATGCCGCCATCGCCTACGCCAAGACGATGCGCCGCCGCCGCGCCCATGCGGTCACCGCCTCGATCGGCCCGGGCTCGACCAACATGGTGACCGCCGCGGCGCTCGCCCATGTCAACCGGCTGCCGGTGCTGTTCATCTGCGGCGACGTCTTCGCCAACCGCCGCCCCGACCCGGTGCTGCAGCAGATCGAGGACTTCGACGACGGCACGGTCTCGGCGAACGACTGCTTCAGGCCGGTGACCCGCTACTTCGACCGCATCGCGCGGCCCGAGCACATCCTGACCGCGCTGCCGCGCGCGCTGCGCACGCTGACCGATCCGGTCGACTGCGGCCCGGTCTGCCTCGCCTTCTGCCAGGACGTGCAGGCCGAGGCCTTCGACTACCCCGAGAGCTTCTTCGCGCCGCGGGTCTGGCGCATCCGCCGCCCCGAGCCCGACCCGGTCGAGGTCGCCGAGGTCGTCGCCGCGATCCGCGCGGCGAAGGCGCCGGTGATCGTCTCCGGCGGCGGCGTGCTCTATTCCGGCGCCGAGGATCTGCTCGCCGACTTTGCGGCGCGGCGCAACATCCCGCTGCTCGAGACCCAGGCCGGCAAGGGCGCGACGGGCTTCGAGCACCCGATGAACTTCGGCTCGCCCGGCGTCACCGGCTCGGCCTGCGGCAACG
>CAYTMB010000069.1:0-10216 GCA_964438465.1 uncultured Rhodovulum sp.
CGAGCTTGTCCATGTAGACGTCGGGCGCGTGCAGCATCGAGCCGCGCGGCCCCATCGCGATCACCGCCAGCGCGTTGGGCATGTCCTTGGCCGTCAGCGTGGTGCCTTCGAGCGGGTCCAGCGCGATGTCCATGCCTGGGCCGTTGCCGGTGCCGACCTCCTCGCCGATGTAGAGCATCGGGGCCTCGTCGCGCTCGCCTTCGCCGATCACCACCACGCCCTTGATGTCGAGCAGGTTCAGTTCGCGCCGCATCGCATCGACGGCCGCCTGGTCGGCGGCCTTCTCGTCGCCGCAGCCGATCAGCCGGGCCGCCGCGATCGCCGCCTGCTCGGACACCCGGGCGAGGCCGAGCGACAGCATCCGGTCGGCGAAGATGGTCTTGATCTCGGGCGAAGTGGAGGACATGAGCGATCTCTCGTACACGGGGACTGACCAGCATCTAGGCGAAGCGCCCGGGCCGGGGCAAGGCGAATGGGACGCGCCCGGGAATTCCGTCGGCCGCCCGCCGGCCGCAGGTCCTGGCGGGCGGCCGCCGGCGCGCGGTCAGACTTCCTCGATGCGCAGCGCCACCGGCGCGGCGCGGCAGACCGGCAGGACGGAGATCGCGGCGAGGGCGGTGTCCAGCGCGGCGCGGCGGGTGCGGTGGGTGACGATCAGCACCGGGGCCTCGGAGGTGGCGTGCTCGTACTGCCGCATCCGGTTGATCGAGACGCCGGCGGCGCCGAGCGCGGCGGCGACCTGCGCCAGCGTGCCCGGCGCGTCGGTCAGCGCGAAGCGCAGGTAGTAGGCGGCTTCGGTTCCGTCGCCGGCGCGCGGCGCGCGCGCGAGGCTGGCCGCCGGCCGGCCGAAGGCGGGCATGACGAGGCCGCGCGCCACGTCGATCACGTCGCCGAGGATCGCCGAGGCGGTCGGCCCGGCGCCGGCGCCGGGTCCGCGGTAGACGGTCTGGCCGATGAAGTCGCCCTCGACCACGACCATGTTGGTGACGCCCTCCAGCGTGCCGAGCGGCGAGCGCGCCGGCACGAGGCAGGGCTGGGTGCGCGCCTCCAGCCCGTCGGGCGTCGTCTGCGCCACGCAGAGCAGCTTGACCCGATAGCCCATGTCGGCCGCCTGCTCGATGTCGGTCAGGCTGACCCGCTCGATGCCCTCGATGACGACGCCGGGGAAGTCGACCCGGGTCCCGAAGGCCACCGCCGCCAGCAGGGCGAGCTTCTGCGCCGCATCGACGCCGCCGACGTCGAAGCTGGGGTCGGCCTCGGCGTAGCCGAGCCGCTGCGCGTCGGCGAGCACGTCGGCGTAGGCGGCGCCGGTCGCCTCCATCCGGGTCAGGATGTAGTTGCAGGTGCCGTTCATCACCCCCATCACCCGGGTGATGGCGTTGCCGGCCAGCCCTTCGGCCAGCGCCTTTACGATCGGGATGCCGCCCGCCACCGCCGCCTCGAAGCGCAGGGCGACGCCCTTGGCCTCGGCGGCTTCGGCGAGCGCCTGGCCGTGGCGGGCGAGCAGCGCCTTGTTGGCGGTGACGACGTGTTTGCCCCCCGCGAGCGCGGTCTCGGCGGTGGCCTTGGCCGGGCCGTCCTCGCCGCCGATGACCTCGACGACGAGGTCCACGTCCTCGCGGCGGGCGAGCGCCACGGGATCGTCCTCCCAGGCGTAGGCGGCGAGATCGACGCCGCGGTCGCGGTGGCGCGAGCGGGCCGAGATCGCGGCGATCTCGAGGGGGCGGCCGGCGCGGGCGGCGATCGTGTCGCCGTGGGTCTGGAGCATCTTCACCACGCCGGCGCCGACGGTGCCGAGGCCGGCGAGGCCGATGCGAAGGGGGGCGGTCATATGGGCCTCCGAAGGCGCGTCGCGGGTCGCGCCCGTCCTAGTCGAGGGCCGGGAAGGCCGCAATCGCGAACTGCCCGTCGCGCCTTCGGCCGGCCGCAGGTCAGGGGGCCCAGAAGCCCCAGCCGTCGGGCACGAAGCCGCGGGCGAGGGCCAGTTTCGAGGTGCGCTCCTCGTGCAGCCAGATCGCCTCGAAGGTGAAGGGGATGTCGAGCACGGTGGCGTCGATCCGCCCGTCCGCATCGTCCTCGGCGGCGCTGGCGAGATAGCCGAAGCTGGCCAGCGCCTTGATGAAGGCGGCGGCGTCCGCGTCCTTGTCCTCGGGCAGGAATTCGAGGTCGAGGGTGATGCGGTCCTTGGCGGTCAGGCCCGATTCCGCGCGGACCTGTCCGATGGTCGCCTCGGTGTCGGCGCGCTGCTCGGCGAAATCCCAGTCGATGTCGTGGCTCATGGCGTGTCGTCCCCGCCTCAGGCGGCGGCCTCCCCGGCGAGGTGCTTGTCGACGAGGGCCGCGGCGTTGGCCATCACCCGCTTCACGCCGCGGGCGGCCTGGCGGATGCGGTGCTCGTTCTCGACCAGCCCGAGGCGGACGTAGCCCTCGCCGTATTCGCCGAAGCCGATGCCCGGCGCCACGGCCACTTCGGCCTCGGCCAGCAGCACCTTGGAGAAGCCCATCGAGCCGATCGCGGCGAAGGGCTCGGGCACCGGCGCCCAGGCGAACATCGTCGCGGGCGGGGCCGGGATCGCCCAGCCGGCGCGGGCCATCGCATCGACCAGCACGTCGCGGCGGGATTTGTAGATGCCGCGGATCTCGGCGATGCAGTCGTCCGGCCCGTTCAGCGCGGCGGCCGCGGCGACCTGGACGGGCGTAAAGGCGCCGTAGTCGAGGTAGGACTTGATCCGGGTCAGCGCATCGACCAGCCGCGGGTTGCCGACGGCGAAGCCCATGCGCCAGCCGGGCATGGCGTAGGTCTTGCTGAGCGAGGTGAACTCGACCGCCACGTCCTTCGCGCCCTCGACCTGCAGGATCGAGGGCGGCGGATTTCCGTCGAAGTAGATCTCGGCATAGGCGAGGTCGCTGAGCACCCAGAGGTGGTGCTTCTTCGCGAAGGCGATCAGGTCGCGGTAGAAGGCGAGGTCGGTCACCTGCGCCGTCGGGTTCGACGGGAAGCTCACCACCATCGCCACCGGCTTCGGCACCGAATGGATCACCGCCCGCTCCAGCGCCCGCAGATATTGCTCCGGGTCGAACCGCCCGTCGTGCAGCGCCGGAACATGCCGCAGCGTGCCGCCGGCGATCATGAAGCCGTAGGGATGGATCGGATAGCTCGGGTTTGGCACCAGCATGACGTCGCCGGGCGCGGTGATCGCCATCGCGAGGTTCGCGAGCCCTTCCTTGGAGCCGAGCGTGGCGATCACCTCGGTCTCGGGGTCGAGCTTCACACCGAAGCGGCGGGCGTAGTAGCCGGCCTGGGCGCGGCGCAGGCCGGGGATGCCGCGGGAGGCGGAATAGCGGTGGGTGCGCGGCCGGCGCACCGTCTCGACCAGCTTGTCGACGATGTGGCTGGGCGTGTCCATGTCCGGATTGCCCATGCCGAAGTCGATGATGTCCATGCCTTCGGCGCGGAACTTGGCCTTCAGCCGGTTCACCTCGGCGAAGACGTAGGGCGGCAGGCGCTTGATGCGGTAGAATTCTTCGGACATGGGCGGGCGGCTCGGATCGCTGTGCAGGCCCGGCTTATACCGGTCCCGCCCGGCGATGGACAGCCGGATTCATGGGCGCCCGTCCCACCGATGCGCGCGTCCCGATCGAGGCCCGCCGCAGAACGCGAGTTTGCCCGCGCCGGCGCGCTGTGGTATTCCATGACGAACGCGGCCGCTGCGACGTTTTGGCGCAATAGAACCGCCCGACGCGCGGACAAGGTTCGGCCGGAAGTCCGGGGGGACGGGGATGGCGACGCGCGAGAACGTGGCGGCGATGACGCAGCCGAACGTCACGAGGATCCGCAACGCCTACGTCCGGATGAAGGGGCTGCTCGACGACCGCGGCTACGACTGGCTCGCCTCGCTGCACGGGCTGACCCTGCCGAGCTGGTGCGAGCACGGCACCGCGCTGTTCCTGCCCTGGCACCGCGCCTATCTGTTCTTCTGGGAGCTGGCGCTGCAGACCCGGCTGGGGCCGCGGCTCAGCATCCGCGCGCCCGCGGCGTCGCAGTTCGCCAATGTCGGCCTGCCGTGGTGGGACTGGACCTCGGCGCAGTCGGTCTCCATCGGCCTGCCGGTCGCGTTCACCCAGACCGTCAGCGGCGGCAACACCCTGCTCGACGCGCGAATCGGCGCCGCGGGCGGACCGGCGTATTCGACCGGGGTCTGGTCGTCGGGGCTGGTGGCGAGCGTGCGGGCGGCGAATTCGGGTCTGCTGAAGGCCGGCAATCCGCCGACCACCCGGCGCAACCCGCGGCCGCCGGGCGAGCTGCCGAAGGCGGCCAGCGTGCAGAACCAGGTGATGTCCCAGACGACTTTCGCGAATTTCTCGACCGCGCTCGAGCAGGTGCACAATCAGGTCCACACCTGGACGGGCGGCTCGATGTCGACGATCCAGGCCGCGGCCTACGATCCGGTGTTCTGGTCGCATCATGCGATGATCGACCGGTTGTGGTATCTGTGGCAGAGCGGGCCGAA
Organism: uncultured Rhodovulum sp.; assembly: GCA_964438465.1. GTDB lineage: Bacteria > Pseudomonadota > Alphaproteobacteria > Rhodobacterales > Rhodobacteraceae > Amaricoccus. The sequence goes on from CAYTMB010000069.1 coordinate 4,511, forward strand.
CGGCGCGCCGCCGCCGGCCAACCTGATGGACGTCGTGCTGACGCCGTTCCCGATGACGGTGCGCCAGACGATGAGCATCTCGGCGTTGAACTACGACTACGCCGTGGGCGTGATCGCGTAAGGAGGCGAGGATGGCCGAAGCCGAAGCCGAGCCGGAGACCGCCGGGACCCGGACGCTGCTCGCCACGGGCGCGATCTCGGTGGCGATGCCGTTCAGCGTGGCCGAGATGCGGGCGACGCCGTTCAGCCGCGCCGACCTGATCTTCACCGGGGTGCGCCACGACGCGGACAGCTACGAGGTGCGGGTGTTCTTCAACAACGAGGCCGCGACCGACAAGACCAAGCGCACGCCCGAGAACGGCTACGCCGGCAAGTTCGTCGTGCTCGGCCACGGCGGCTGCGCCGGGACCGAGGACCATTGCCGGGCGCAGAGCCGCGCGCCGGATCCGATCCCGGCGCTGGCCGGGCTGATGCGCGACGACCCGGCGGCGCCGCAGACCAGGTTCATCACCGTGACCGAGCCGCTGCGCCGGCTGGCCGAGGCCGACGGCGAGGGGCTGCGCACGGTGACGCTGGTCACGATCGTGATGACCCCGCGCGCGGCCGACGAGCGGATGGCGGCCGACGTGCTGGGATACGAGCGGATGCGGCTGGAGACCTACCTCTGACGCGCGGGCGCCGGGCGTCCGCGCGCGAAGTCGGCTCGATCCGTTGATCCTGCGTCATTCGAGGTCCGCGAGGTTCGACCGCCGGGACGCCGTCGCCCGCGCCCGCCGTTCGCGCGACGGTTCGGCGCCGGGAGACGGCGCCACATGCGCGGCGACTGAGCGCGCCGCGGGCGCCACGGCGCCACCGGTGTGACCGCGACGCGGCGCATCGGCGCGGCCGGCGGCGAGGGACGGGGCCGGGTCATCGTGCTGCTCGGGGCGATGCTGGCGGCGGGCGGGCGGCCGGGGCCGGCGCTGCTGCGCCGGGTCGGGCACGCCGCGGCGCTCCATGCCGCGGGCGGGGTGCGCGCGATCGTCGCCACCGGCGGGCCCGCCGGCGCCGAGCCGACCGAGGCGCGGGTGATGCGCGACCTGCTCGTCGCGGCCGGGGTGCCGGCGGAGGCGGTGATCGAGGAGGACCGGGCGCGCAACACGCTGGAGAACGCGCTGTTCTCCGTGGCGATCCTGCGCGCGCGCGGGCTGGGGCCGGTCACGGTGGTCAGCGACCGCTACCACCTGCCCCGCGCGCTGATGCTGTTCCGGCTGCTCGGCTGTCCCGCCACCGGCTCCGGCCCGCCGCCGGGCCCGGCCGCCGGCCCGCGCGACCGGCTGGCGAGCTTCGGGCGCGAGGCCGTCGCGGTTCCCCGCGACTTCCTCCGCGGCCTGGCGGCGCGGCGGCGGTAGCGGCCGCGGCTACGCCGACCAGCGGTACAGCCAGACCTCCGAGGCGACCTGCTCCTCGCTGACCAGCCACAGCCGGAACTCGGCCGCGGTGGCGGCGCCCGGCAGGTAGTGGAAGCCCACCCGCGCGATGTTGCCGCCCGGCAGCGGCGTGACGCTGACGCCGTTGACCTCGCCCTCGGTCACCTCGACGGTCGGCGTCACCGTCTCGAAGTTGATCATGCCGAGGTCGAATTCGACGACGAACACCCGCTCGATGCTTTCGCGGCCCTCGAGGATCGAGGCGCCGGTGCGGGTCGCGATCACCCGGGCGAGCGGCAGCTCCTCGCCGTGCTGGCGGCCCCAGGTCAGCCGGTAGGCGAAGTCGCGCTGCACGCCGGCGCGCAGCGGCGTCTCGGGGCGCCAGAACGCGACGATGTTGTCGAGCTTCTCGTCCACGGTCGGGATCTCGACCAGCACCACAGAGCCGCGGCCCCAGTCGCCGGCCGGCTCGACCCAGGCGCTCGGGCGCTGCTCGTAGCGGGCTTCGGCGTCCATGTACTGCTCGAAGTCGCGCGCGCGCTGCATCAGGCCGAACAGCATCGGGTTCTCGTCGGCGAAATACGAGGTGTGGACTGCGCCCGGCGGGTTGCGCAGCGGCCGCCACAGCCGCTCGCCGCCGCCGTTGACCAGCGCGAGCCCGTCGCTGTCGTGGACGGCGTAGCGGAAGTCGTCGACGCCGGCGCGGCCCTCCGGCCCGAACCAGTACATCGAGGTCAGCGGCGCGATGCCGACCAGCTCGATGTCGCGGCGCGGGAACAGCGCGCAGGCGATCTCCATCACCGTCTCCGGCCCCGGGGTGACCACGAAGCGGTAGGCGCCGGCGACCGACGGGCCGTCGAGCAGCGCGTAGAGCGTCAGCGTCCCGGCGCCGGGCGCCGGCGCCTCGACCCAGAACTCGGTGAAGAGCGGGAACTCCTCGGGCTCCGGCCCGGCGGTGCCGATGGCGAGGCCGCGCGCGGACAGGCCGTAGAAGGTGTCGCGCGCCACCGAGCGGAAGTAGCTGGCGCCCTGGAACACCAGCGCCTCGTCCCAGACGCCGGGGCGGTTGATCGGATGGCGGAAGCGGATGCCGGAAAAGCCGTGGTCGGTGGCGAGGCCTTCGGGCGCGCGGCCGTCGGGATAGGGGAAATACCCGGTCTGGAAGTCGAAGAACTCGGTGGAGAAGGCCAGCGGCCGGGTCATGCCCTCGCTGACGATGTTCACCTCGATGCGGTCGGCGTAGGTGAAGCCCGGCGGCATCAGGTCCATCTGGAAGCCGCCGCCGTCGGCGAACAGCCGCGCGTCGTCGCGAAAGCGGATGCCGCGGAACTGATCGTAGCTGAGCCCCGCGAAGGGCTCGGAAAGCTCGATCACCGGGCGGTGGAACGTCGTCGCCGCCGCGGCCCGCGCCCGGTCGATCACCAGATCGAAGCTGAACGGTTCGGCGGCCGCGTCCTGCGCCCAGGCGGCGTCGGTCAGCGGCGGCAGCTGGACGCCCACCAGTCCGGCGAGGGCGGAGCGAAGCAGCGTGCGGCGGTCCATTGCGTCGATTTCCCCTGACCTGTGCGGGCGCTCTCGCCCGCGCCGTCACCTAGGGCCTTCGCCGCCCCGGCTCAAGGCCCCGCCGCGGGTTGGGCGGAAACCGCCGCTTCGGACACGAAGGCGACGCTGCGCGAGGGGACCTCGACGATGCCCCCGTCCGCATCGAGCCAGGCGTATCCGGCCCGCGGCGGCAGGCGGAAGCCGATCGTCTCCGCGCCGCGGTTGAACAGCACCGCCAGCCGGCCGCCGCGCGGCGGCGCCAGCACCATCGCCAGCGCCGGGCCTTCGGGATGCTCCCAGTGTTCGGCCGCCTTGGGCTCGCCCCCGGGCGTGAGCCATTCGACGTCGGGCGCCCCGTCGGGTCCGGGCGCGCCGGTCAGCAGCCGCGGGTCGCCGAGGACGGGCGCCGCCCGGCGCAGGTCGGACAGCCGCGCGCACCAGTCCTCGAGCGCGCGGTCGCGGTTCTCCCAGTCGAGCCAGGTGATCGGGTTGTCCTGGGCGTAGGCGTTGTTGTTGCCGAGCTGCGAGCGGCCGAATTCGTCGCCGGCGGTCAGCTGGATCGTGCCGCGGCTGGCGAACAGCGTCGCGAGCAGCGCGCGCAGGTCGCGGCGGCGGGCCTCGACGATGCCCGGCTCGTTGCTCGGGCCCTCATGGCCGTTGTTCCAGGACAGGTTCTCGTCGTGGCCGTCGCGGTTGTGCTCGCCGTTGGCCTGGTTGTGCTTGTGGGCGTAGGCGACGAGGTCGGCGAGGGTGAAACCGTCATGCGCGGCGATGAAGCTGACGCTGCGGGTGGCGGGCGGCGGGAACACGTCGCTGGAGCCCGCGAGCGCCGTCGCGAACTCGCCGAGCATGTGCCGGTCGCCGCGCCAGAACCGCCGCACCCGGTCGCGGTAGCGATCGTTCCATTCGAGGAACGGCGGCGGGAAGGCGCCGAGCTGGTAGCCGCCGGGGCCGATGTCCCAGGGCTCGGCGATCAGCACGCGGTCGGCGAGCAGCGGGTCGGCGCGCATCTCGGTCAGGAGCGCTGCGTTCGGATCGAAGCCGTGTTCCGTGCGCCCGAGGATCGGCGCGAGGTCGAAGCGGAAGCCGTCGACGCCGGCCTGGCCGACGAAATGCCGCAGGCTGTCGAGGACCAGCCGCCGCGTCGCCGGGTTGTCGCAGTCGAGGGTGTTGCCGGTTCCGGTGTCGTTGATCAGCCGGCCGTGGTCGTCGTGGCGGAAGTAGGCGCGGGCGTCGAGGCCGCGCAAGCTGAGCGTCGGGCCATGCGCGTCGCTCTCGCCGGTGTGGTTGAACACCACGTCGAGGATCACGCCGATGCCGGCCGCGCGCAGCGCCGCGGTGGTGGCGCGCAGTTCCTCGATCCCGCCGGGGCAGAGCCGCGGGTCGGGGACCATCATCGCCACCGGGTTGTAGCCCCAGCCGTTGGTCAGGCCGAGCGGGCCGAGGTGGCGCTCGTCGATCCAGGCGGTGATCGGCATCAGCTCGACCGCCGCGACGCCGAGCCGGGTCAGGTGGGCGAGGATCGCCGGATGCGCGAGGGCCGCCACGGTGCCGCGCTGCTCGGGCGGGATCTCCGGGTGCAGCATGGTGAAGGGCCGGACGGCGATCTCGTAGATCAGCCCGCCGGGGCGGAAGACCGGCGGCGGCGGCGCGACCGGGTCGGGCAGGGCGGTGACCAGCGCCTTCGGCATCAGCAAGCCGGTGTCGGGCGCGTTTTCGCGGCGGTGGCCGAGCCTCGGGTCGTAGGCGAAGGGGCGGTCGATCGCGACGGCGTAGGGATCGACGAGCAGCTTCGCCGGGTCGAACCACAGCCCGGCGCCGGGGTCGTAGGGGCCGTCGGCGCGCAGGCCGTAGCGCGCGCCGGCGCCGAGCCCCTCGACCAGCGTGGCGAACAGGCCGCCGCCGACGGGCTCCAGCGGGATGCGGGTGATCTCGTCGTCGGCGGCGTCGAACAGGCAGACGTCGACGCTGCCCGCCCCGCCCGACCAGACCGAGAACCACACGCCCTCGGGCGCGAGCCGGGCGCCGAGCGCGACCGCGGCGGTCAGGTGATCACGTCGGGCTGCGCCCGCCCGGTGCGGGCCTCGATCCCGGCCAGCGTCCCGGCGGCGGCGATCAGGTAGGCCAGCGCCTCGGCGGTCGCCATGCCGTGTCGCGCCGGGTCGGGCTCGAACCGTTCGAGGTAGACGCGCAGCGTGGCGCCCGAGGTGCCGGTGCCCGAGAGGCGGAACACCACGCGGCTGCCGCCCTCGAACAGGATGCGGATGCCCTGATGCTTGCTCTCGGAGCCGTCGACCGGGTCGAGATAGGCGAAGTCGTCGGCCGCCGCGACGGTCAGGGGGCCGACCTGCGTCCCGGGCAGGGTGGGGAGCGCGTCGCGCAGCGCCGCGACGAGGCCGTTGGCGGCGTCGCTGTCCACGCCCTCGTAGTCGTGCCGCGCGTAGTAGTTGCGGCCGTATTCGGCCCAATGCGCCTCGAGGATGGCCTTCGCGCTCTCGCCGCGCACGGCGAGGATGTTGAGCCAGAGCAGCACCGCCCAGAGCCCGTCCTTCTCGCGGACATGGTTCGAGCCGGTGCCGGCGCTCTCCTCGCCGCAGATCGTCGCCATGCCGGCGTCAAGCAGGTTGCCGAAGAACTTCCAGCCGGTCGGGGTCTCGTAGAGCCCGATCCCGAGCTTTTCCGCCACCCGATCCGCCGCGCCGCTGGTCGGCATCGAGCGGGCGATGCCGGCGAGGCCGGCGGCGTAGCCGGGGGC
>CAYTMB010000070.1:0-10149 GCA_964438465.1 uncultured Rhodovulum sp.
TTCGACTTCGGCTTCGCCGTCGACTGGATGCGCAAGGATCTGGCGATCTGCCTCGCCGAGGCGAATTCGAACGGCGCGGCGCTGCCGGTCACCGCGCTGATCGACCAGTTCTACAAGGACGTCCAGGGCATGGGCGGCGGACGCTGGGACACGTCGAGCCTGATCAAGCGGCTGGCGTGAGCGCGCGCGAGTTCTCGCGCGCGGTCAAGATCGCGCCGTCGATCCTGTCGGCGGACTTCGCCCGGCTCGGCGAGGAGGTGCGCGCCGTCGAAGCCGCGGGCGCCGACTGGGTGCATGTCGACGTGATGGACGGGCATTTCGTGCCGAACCTGACGATCGGCCCGCTGGTGGTCGCGGCGATCCGGCCCCATGTGACCACGCTGATGGACGTGCATCTGATGATCGCGCCGGCCGATCCGTATCTGGAGGCCTTCGCAACGGCCGGGGCCGACATCATCACCGTGCACGCCGAGGCCTCACCGCATCTCGACCGCTCGCTGGCGGCGATCCGCGAGCTCGGCTGCAAGGCCGGGGTGTCGCTGACGCCCTCGACCCCGCCCGAGGCGGTGGACTATGTGCTCGACCGGGTCGATCTGGTCCTGGTGATGACGGTCAACCCCGGGTTCGGCGGGCAGTCGTTCCTGCACAGCCAGCTCGCCAAGATCCGCGCCCTGCGCGCGCGCATCGGCGACCGGCCGGTCTGGCTGGAGGTCGACGGCGGCGTCACGCCGCAGACCGCGCCGCTGGTGCGCGCGGCCGGCGCCGACGCGCTGGTCGCGGGCTCGGCGGTGTTCAGGGGCGGCGCCGCGGCCTATGCGGCCAACATCGCCGCCATCCGCGCAGCCAGCGGCGGCTGAGGGGCGCGGTCGCGCCCGTCCTGGCCCGGCCGCGGCGGCGGGGTCAGGAGTTGAACAGCGCGAGGAAGATCAGGATTCCGGCCGAGATGCCGAACACGATCACCCAGAACTTGATGAACGCGTCGAAGGTGCGCTGGTGGTCGGAAATGTCCATCTGGCCATGCACATGCGCCGGCGCGTGCGTGTGCGCGGCGGCGTGCGGGTCGTGGGTCTCGGCCATGGATCGCCTCCTGATCATCGGCATCATCGGCGCGGACCAAGGGCGGCCCGCGCAAGCGCGTCCGTTCTAGCGCGTCGCGCCGCGGCTGTCAGGCCCCATTCGCCGTCCTGCGGCGCCAGATCCAGGCGCCCTCCGGTCCCGGCGTTCGCGTCGCCCGCCCGGTCGCGCGCAGATGGTTGAGATGGCCCACCGCCTCGGCCAGCGCGAGGCCGTACTCCCCCGCCCCGATCCGCCGGCCGTAGAGCGCGTCGAAGCAGCCCGCGGCGGTCCGCGGCTCGGCCAGCGCCGCCCACAGCCGCGCCTGCGCGGCCTCGGCGTCGGCGCGCAGCGCCGCGAGCCGCGCGGCCAGCCCGAAGAACGGCCGCTGGTGGCCGGGCAGCGCCAGATGTTCGGGACGCGCCAGCGCCGCCAGCCGGTCGCAGGAGGCGAGCCAGTCGCCGACCGGATCGGCGTCGGGCTCGGTGGCGTAGACGCCGAGGTTGGGGGTGATGCCCGGCAGGATCTGGTCCGCCGCGATCACCAGCGGATGGCCGATCCCCCACAGCGTCGCCTGTTCGGGCGCGTGGCCGTGGCCGATCTCGACCCGCCAGCGCCGGCCGCCCGCCGCGATCTCGTCGCCCTGCGCGATGCGCCGGAAGCCCAGCGGCATCGGCGCCACCATGTCGGCGTAGTTCAGCGGCCGGCTGGCGGCGCGCGCGGCCAGCATGTCGGCGTCCATCCCGGCCGCGCGCCAGAACGCCAGCGTCTGCGGCGCCGGGCGGTCCTGTTCGTCGAGGCGCAGCATCCGCGCGAACAGCCAGGCGGTGCGGGTGGTCCACAGCTCGGCGCCGAGCTCGGACTGGAACCAGCCGGCGAGGCCGACGTGGTCGGGGTGGTGATGGGTGACGATCAGCCGCCGCACCGGCTTGCCGCGCAGCGGGCCGCCGAGGAGCGCGGCCCAGGCGTCGCGACAGCTCTCGGAGTCGAGCCCGGAGTCCACGATGGTCCAGCCGTCCCCGTCGTCGAGCGCGTAGACGTTGACATGGTCGGGGCGCATCGGCACCGGCAGCCGCATCCAGAGCGCGCCCTCGGCGAGCGCGACGGCTTCGCCCGGCGCCGGCGGCTCGAACGGAAAGCGCAGGGCCTCGGTGGCGCCGTCCATTCAGGAGGCGAGATCGAGGGCATAGAGCGGCGCGGCGCCCTCGCGCGCCGCCGCGCACAGCGCCGCGACCTGCGGCAGCATCTGGCGGAGGTGGAACGCGGCCAGCGCCGCCCGCGGTCCGCCGGCGTCGTTCTCGGCCGCGGCGCCGCGCAGCAGGTAATGCCCGCCCAGCGCCAGCGCGAAGGCGCGCAGATACGGCGTCGCGCCGGCGAAACGGTCGTTCGGCTCGGCCGCCAGCATCCAGTCGGTCGCCGCCGCCAGCGCCGCCGCCGCCTCGCCCAGCCGGGCGCCGGGATCGCCGCCGGCGGCCCCGGCGGTCGCCGCGATCTCGGCGATCAGCGCCCGCGCGGCCTCGCCGCCGTCGGCGAGCTTGCGGCCCACCAGATCCATCGCCTGAACGCCGTTGGTGCCCTCGTAGATCGGCGTCACCCGCACGTCGCGGTAGAACTGCGCGACGCCGGTCTCCTCAATGTAGCCCATGCCACCGTAGACCTGCACCGCCATCGCCGCGACCTCGCAGCCGATGTCGGTGCCGAAGGCCTTGGCGATCGGCGTCAGCAGCGCCGCGCGCGCGGACCACGCCGCCTCGCCGGTCGCCGCGGCCATGTCGATCGACAGCGCGCAGTCGAGCGCGATGGCGCGCGCGGTCGCGGTCAGCGCGGTCATCGTCGCCAGCATCCGCCGCACGTCGGCATGGCCGAGGATGCCCGGCTGTCCCGGGTCGGGCGTCCGTCCCTGGCGGCGGTCGCGGGCGTAGGCCAGCGCCGCCTGCAGCGCCGCCTCGGCGACGCCCACGCCCTGCGCGCCGACCCCGAGCCGGGCGTTGTTCATCATGGTGAACATCGCCGCCATCCCGGCGTGCGGCTCGCCGACCAGCCAGCCGGTGGCGCCGTCGAACTCCATCACGCAGGTCGGCGAGCCGTGCAGCCCGAGCTTGTGCTCGAGCGAGATCGGCCGCAGCCGGTTCGCCACGCCGGGCCTGCCCGCGGCGTCGGGCAGGAACTTCGGCGCGAGGAACAGCGAGATGCCGCGGGTGCCGGGCGCGGCGTCGGGCAGCCGCGCCAGCACCAGATGGCAGACGTTCTCCGCCATGTCGTGGTCGCCCCAGGTGATGAAGATCTTCTGCCCGGTGATCGCATAGCTGCCGTCGTCGTTCGGCTCGGCCCGGGTGCGCACCGCGCCGACATCCGTTCCGGCCTGCGGTTCGGTCAGGTTCATCGTGCCGGTCCATTCGCCGGAGGTGAGCTTGGGCAGGTACAGCGCCTTGAGCGCGTCGTCGGCGTGGCGCTCCAGCGCCTCGATCTGGCCCTGGCTCAGCAGCGGGCAGAGCGACAGCGCGAGATTGGCGCCCGAGGTCATCTCGCCGACGCAGGTCATCAGCGTCACCGGCAGGCCCATCCCGCCATGCGCGGGGTCAGCCGCCATCCCGACCCAGCCGCCGTCGGCGAAGGCGCGGTAGGCCTCGGCGAAGCCGGGGCTGGCGCGGACCACGCCGTTCTCCAGCCGCGCGGGGGTGAGGTCGCCCGCCCGGCGCAGCGGGGCGAACACGTCGTCGGCCAGCCGCGCCGCCTCGGTCAGCACCGCCTCGACGGTGTCGGGCGTCGCTTCGGCGAAACGCGCGGTCCCGGCCAGCCGGCCAGCGCCGAGCACGGAGTCGAGCAGGAAGCGCATCTCGGTCACCGGCGCGCGATACGTCATCGTCCCCCTCCGTGGCGCGGCTTTCGTGCTTCCGGCGCGGCCCCGATGCCGCTAATCAGGGCGCGCCGCCCCGCCCGGATGCTAGGCCGGCCGCCGCGGCCCGACAAGCGGAACGCGGCGTCAGTCCGGCGCAGGAAAGACCAGCCGATGAGCGCCAGCAACACCGTCACCCTGTCGGACAGCGCCCGCGGCCTGCGCGCGGCGGCGGCGCTGCTCGCCGCGGGCGAGCTGGTCGCCTTTCCGACCGAGACGGTCTACGGGCTCGGCGCCGACGCCCGGCGCGACCGGGCGGTGGCGGCGATCTTCGCGGCCAAGGGGCGGCCGGCGTTCAACCCGCTGATCGTGCATGTGCCCGACCTCGCCGCCGCCGAGGCGCTGGCGGAATTCGACGCGGGCGCAAGGGCGCTGGCCGGGGCGTTCTGGCCGGGGCCGCTGACGCTGGTGCTGCCGCGCCGGGCGGATGCGGGCCTGTCCGATCTCGCGACCGCGGGCCTGCCGAGCGTGGCGCTGCGGGCGCCGGCGCATCCGCTGGCGCAGCGGCTGCTGGCGGCGTTCGGCGGGCCGCTGGCGGCGCCGTCGGCCAATCCGTCGGGGCGGGTCAGCCCGACGACGCGCGCGCATGTGCTCGACGGGCTGGGCGGGCGGATCGCGGCGGTGCTCGACGGCGGGGCCTGCCCGGTCGGGGTCGAATCGACGGTGCTCGGCTTCGAGCACGGCGAGGCGGTGCTGCTGCGCCCGGGCGGGCTGCCGACCGAGGCGATCGAGGCGGCGCTGGGCCGCCCGCTCGGGACGGCGGTCGCGGGCCGGATCACCGCGCCGGGCCAGCTCGGCTCGCATTACGCGCCGCGGGTGGGGCTGCGGCTCGACGCCGAGGGGCCGGGAGCGGGCGAGGCCTGGCTCGGGTTCGGGCCGCTCGCGACGCTGCGGCCGGGGCTGAACCTGTCGGCCTCGGGCGACCTGACAGAGGCGGCGGCGAACCTGTTCGCGCATCTGCGCGCGCTCGATGCGCTGGCCGCCGAGGCGGGCCTGTCGGGGATCGCGGTGGCGAAGATCCCCGAGACCGGCCTCGGCCGGGCGATCAACGACCGCCTGCGCCGGGCGGCGGCGCCGCGGCCGCCGGGCGCGTAACACGGGCGCGTAACACGTTGTGACGCCAGTCAACCAATTGATATTTATGGACATCCCATCAGGCAGCCAAGTTATCCACAGGCGTTCCGCCCGGTGGCGGGATCAGGCCCGGCCGCCGCCGCCCGACAGCAGCCGCGGGTCGATCGACAGCGCGCGCAGCGCGGCCTCCCATTTGTCGGCGTCGCGCAGGCCGAACACCAGCTCGGGATCGGCCGGCGCCACCAGCCAGCCGTTGGCCTGGATCTCGCCCTCGAGCTGGCCCGCCTTCCAGCCCGCATAGCCGAGCGCCAGCAGCGCCTGCGCCGGCCCCGTCCCGCGCGCCATGTCGCGCAGGATGTCGGTGGTGGCGGTCATCGCGAAGGCGGGGTTCACCGCCAGGCTCGCGCCCTCGACGCCGTAATCCGCCGAATGCAGGACAAATCCCTGGCCATGCGCGACCGGCCCGCCGAAATGCATGCGGATGTCCGAGATCGCGGCGCCCATCGGCATCTTGAGCTGGCGCAGCAGGTCGGAGAACTTCAGCTCGGGCGCGGGCTTGTTCACGATCAGCCCCATCGCGCCGTCGGCGGAATGGGCGCAGAGAAACACCACCGCGCGCGCGAACAGCGGATCGCGCATGCCGGGCATGGCGATCAGAAGCTTCCCGTCGAGGAACGCCGCATCGGGACCGGTCATGCCGGGACTCTTGGGACGGAAGCCGCGGGATTGCAAGCGCGGCCGGCCGAGGCCCGGACGGCCGCGGCGCCTCGCCGCATTGTGACTCCCCCCCGGCGACGGCCCCGCCTATGGTGCCCGGGCCCTTCCAGCCGGATCGCCCCCTTCATGCGCCTCGCCCACCCGCGTCTCGCCAGCCTGCGCCTCGCCCTCGCGGCGCTGCTCTGCGGCCTCGCCGGCGGCGCCGCCGCGCAGTCCGCCGCGCCGTCCTCCATGCGCTCCGCCGCGCCCCCCGCGCCGCTGCCGCCGCATGTCGCCGAGCTGCGGCTGATCGAGGGCTGGCGGCGCGACGACGGCGCGCAGGTCGCCGCGATCGTGATCCGGCTCGATCCCGGCTGGCACACCTACTGGCGCGTGCCGGGCGACAGCGGCTTTCCGCCGGACTTCGACTGGTCGGATTCGCACAACCTCGCGTCCGTCGCCTACGAATGGCCGCGCCCGGCGATCTTCGACTCGTTCGGCGAGCGCACCTTCGGCTTCAAGCAGGCGCTGGTGCTGCCGGTCGTGCTCACCCCGCGCGACCCGGCCGCGCCGCTCGATGCGGCGGTGGACCTCGCCTTCGGCGTCTGCAACGACATCTGCATCCGCGCCGAGGCCCGGCTGACCGGCCGGTTCGACCCCGCCGCGCCGCGCCCGGAGGGCGGCGGCGTCATCCAGCGCGCGCTGGACGCCCGCCCGGTCGACGCGGGCGCGGCCGGCGTCACCGCGGCGCGCTGCTCGCTCGGGGTCGACGCCGCCGGGCCGACCGTCACCGCCGAAGTCACCTTCGCGACGCCGCCCGCCCCCGGCCTGACCACCGTCATCGAGGCGGAGTCGCGCCCCGACCTGTGGATCGGCAAGACCGCGACCGAAACCGCCGGCCGCCGCCTGCGCGCCACCGCCCGGCTCGACTCCGCCGCGGGCGGCGTCGCGATCGACCGGCGCGACCTGCGCGTGACCCTGGTCGGCGCCGGCCGCGCCATCGACATCCGCGGCTGCGCCGGGCCGGGCTGACGCCGCCGCGCAACGGCGGGCTTTTCCCCGGCCGGCTCCGGCGCCAGACTGCGGCGATGACGCTCACGCTCCATTTCCATCCGCTCGCCTCGTTCTGCCACAAGGCGCTGATCGCCCTGTACGAACACGGCGCGGCCTTCGAGCCGGTGGTGGTCGATCTCGGCGACCCCGAGTCGCGCGCGGCCTTCGCCGAAGTCTGGCCGCCGCTGAAGTTCCCGGTGCTGGTCGACGCCGCCCGCGGCGCCACGGTCGCGGAATCGACCGTCGTCGTCGAATACCTCGACGCCTTCCACCCCGGCGGCGCGCGGCTGGTCCCGGCCGACCCCGACGGCGCATGGACGGCGCGGATGTGGGACCGGGTCTTCGACCAGTATCTGCAGGTCCCGATGCAGAAGATCGTGCTCGACGCGATCCGGCCGGCCGGCGCGCGCGACCCGTTCGGCGTCGCCGAGGCGCGCGAGGATCTGGCCGCCGCCTACCGCTTCCTCGGCCAGCGGCTTGCGCCGGCGCCCTGGGCGCTCGGGGCGGAGTTCACCCTCGCCGACGTCGCCGCCGCCCCGGCGCTGTTCTACGCCAACACGGTGCAGCCGTTCGGCCCGGCCGAGGCGGGGCTGTCGGCCTATCTCGGCCGGCTGATGCGCCGCCCGTCCTTCGCCCGCGTGCTCGCCGAGGCGGAGCCCTGGTTCGGGGTCTTTCCGCTCGAGCGGAAGCCCTCGACGATCCCGCCCGCCTGAGCGCGGGGCGGGCGGCGGATCGACGACGATTGCCGTCGGCCCGCGCGCGGCTTATCTAGCGGCCTTCAGGAGCCGCCCGATGCCGATCAAGATCCCCGCCAGCCTGCCCGCCCACGACGTGCTGCGTCGCGAGGGCGTCCAGGTCATGTCCGAAGAAACCGCGCTGCGCCAGGACATCCGGCCGCTGCAGATCGGCCTGCTGAACCTGATGCCGAAGAAGGTCCAGACCGAGACCCAGTTCGCCCGGCTGATCGGCGCGACGCCGCTGCAGATCGACCTCACGCTGATCCGGATGAGCGAGCATCAGTCCAAGACCACCGCCGCCGCGCATCTGGAGGCGTTCTACCAGCCGTTCCGCGAAGCCCGCGCGCGCAAGTTCGACGGGCTGATCATCACCGGCGCCCCGATCGAGCATCTCGACTTCGACGCGGTCAGCTACTGGCGCGAACTGACCGAGGTGTTCGAATGGACCCGGACCCATGTCCATCACACGCTCGGCGTGTGCTGGGGCGGCATGGCGATGCTCAACCACCTGCACGGCGTCCCCAAGCATCCGCTGCCCGGCAAGGCGTTCGGCTGTTTCCGCCATCGCGCGATGGCGCCGGCCTCGCCCTTTCTCCAGGGCTTCGCCGACAGCTTCATGGTGCCGGTCAGCCGCTGGACCGAGGTGCGCGCCGAGGACGTCGGCCTGCACCCCGACCTCGCGGTGCTGATCGACAGCGACGAGGTCGGCCCCTGCCTGATCGACGACCCGCGCCACCGCGCGCTCTACATGTTCAACCACCTCGAATACGACTCGACCACGCTGAAGGAGGAATACGACCGCGACGTCGCCGCCGGCGGCCCGATCACCCTGCCCGTCGACTATTTCCCCGACGACGATCCGGCGCGGGCCCCGGAGAACCTCTGGCGCAGCCACGGCGCCCTGCTCTACGGCAACTGGATCAACCGGATCTACCAGACCACGCCCTATGAGCTCGCGCGGATCGGCGCCCGGGTCGACGGCTGACCGGAACCGCCGCCGCGCTCGGGCGCGACGGGATTGCGGCGGGCCCCGGCCCGCCGCATAGTCGCCGCCGCAGCGGCGCGGAGGCCCCGATGGGCAAGACCAGGGACGGCAAGGCGAAGAAGGCCGAAGCGGAGGCGGTGTTCGGGAAGCCGTTCGACGGCGCGGTCAGCCGCTACCTCGACGAGGATGCGCCCAAGGCGCTGCGCAAGCTGATCCGCGGCGCCGGCCCGGACGACATCCTCGAGCCGCGCTATCCCTACCGCGAGGAGATGGACGGCGACGCCTACGACGCGGCCTACGACGCCTGCCAGCTCGAACTGGCCAAGCTGCAACGCTGGGTGCGCGACACCGGGGCGCGGGTGGCGCTGGTGTTCGAGGGCCGCGACGCCGCCGGCAAGGGCGGCGCGATCCGCCGGCTGACCGAGAACCTCAACCCCCGCCACGCGCCGGTGGTGGCGCTGCCGGCGCCCTCGGACACCCAGCGCACGGAGTGGTATTTCCAGCGCTATGTCGCCCACCTGCCCTCGGCCGGCGAGATGGTGATCTTCGACCGCTCGTGGTACAATCGCGCGGTGGTCGAGAAGGTGTTCGGCTTCTGCACCGACGCCCAGCGCGCCGCCTTCTTCCAGCAGCTGCCGTATTTCGAGGCGATGCTGCGCCACGACGGCGTCACCCTGATCAAGTTCTGGCTCGCGGTCGGCCGCGCCGAGCAGCTGCGCCGCTTCCTCGACCGCGAGCGCGACCCGCTCAAGCAGTGGAAGCTGAGCGAGATCGACGTGAAGGGGCTGGCGCGCTGGGACGACTATTCGGCGGCGATCGCCGAGATGTTCGCCTGCAGCCACACCGAGGTCGCGCCCTGGACGGTGGTGCTCGCCGAGGACAAGCGTCGCTCGCGCATCGGCGTGATGCAGGCGGTGCTGGCGCAGTTCGACTACGCCGGCAAGAAGCCGATGCCGCCGGACCCCAGGATCGTCGGCGCCCCCGACCTGATCCTCGAGGCGCTCGTCAACGGCGCCGGGGCGGCCTGAGCGGGGCGCTCGCGGCGCGAATCCGCGGCATTCCGGCGCGGCGCCTCTTGCGCGCGGCGCGACAGGGGCCATCTGAAATCGCGTTGCACCGGAGAGACCCGCCACGATGAGCGCCTACGACGCCTACCCCGCCGCGACGATGCCCGGGCTGCCCGACCCCGAGCGGGACGCGCAGTTCTACGACGGCGTGCCGCGGCGCCGGCTCGCCGCATGGTTCATCGACGCGACCGTGGCGCTCGCGGTCGGCGCGCCGCTGGCGGTGCTGTTCGGGCTGGTCACCCTCGGCTTCGGCTTCGCGCTGTTTCCGCTGCTGATCATGGGCGTGGGCTTCGTCTACCGCACGCTGACCATCGCCGGCGGCTCGGCGACCTGGGGCATGCGGCTGATGGGGATCGAGCTGCGCCGCCACGACGGATCGCGCTTCGACTTCGGCGCGGCCTTCCTGCACACCGCGCTCTACACCGTCGCGTTCAGCGTGGTGGTGCTGCAACTTGCCAGCATCGTCGGCATGCTCGCCACGCGCTACGGCCAGGGCCTGCCCGACATCATCCTGCGCAGCGCGATGATCAACCGCCCCGCCGACTGACGCTACGGCGGCGGCGCCGGGCGTTAGGCAAGCGGGCGCCG
>CAYTMB010000071.1:0-3362 GCA_964438465.1 uncultured Rhodovulum sp.
GCGTTGCGCCGCATCACCACGTCCTTCTCGAGCTTGAAGCCCGGGATGCCGTAGGTCATCAGCCCGCCGGCGCGGTCGTAGCGGTCGTAGACGGTGACCTGCACGCCGGCGCGGCGCAGCATGTCCGCCGCCGCCAGACCGCCCGGGCCGGCGCCGATGATCCCGACGCTCTCGCTCCGCTCGGCGCGCGGGCGGATCGGCTGCACCCAGCCTTCTTCCCAGGCGGTGTCGGTGATGTATTTCTCGACGGCGCCGATGGTGACGGTGCCGTGCCCCGACTGCTCGATGACGCAGTTGCCCTCGCACAGCCGGTCCTGCGGGCAGATCCGGCCGCAGATCTCGGGAAAGGTGTTGGTCGCCTGGCTCAGCTCGTAGGCTTCGCGCAGCCGCCCCTCGGCGGTCAGCTTCAGCCAGTCGGGAATGTTGTTGTGCAGCGGGCAATGGGTCTGGCAGTAGGGAACCCCGCACTGGCTGCACCGGCTCGCCTGTTCGGCGGCCTTCCCGGCGGCGAACTCGCGATAGATCTCGTCGAAATCCTGCCGGCGTTCGGTCACGCCGCGCTTGCCCGGCATGTCCCGGCCGATCTTGACGAACTTCAGCATCCGCTGCTCAGCCATGCAGTTCTCCTGATTTCCGCGAGCGGACCCTCCGGCGCTTTATATTGCATCCGCCAAGGCAACAAAAGTCAGTTCCGCTGACCTAGTTTGCTGGAGCGCGACAATTTTTAGGGCGGCGATCAAAATCTAGGCAGAAATCAGGTCAGTCTGGCTGACCTTACCACCCGATATGGAGGTCGCCGGTCGCCCAGAGCGCAACAAGGGCGATCAGCCCGACAGCGATTCGCCACCAGCCGAAGATTGCATAACCGCGGCGCGAGACAAAGTTCAGCAGGCCGCGCACCACGATCACCGCCGCGATGAAGGCGCAGACGAAGCCGGTCCCGATCACCGCGGCGTCGTTGAGGCTCAGCGTGTCGAAGTTCTTCAGCAGGTCGTAGGTGAAGGCCGCGCCCATCGTCGGCATGGAGAGGAAGAAGGAAAACTCGGCGGCGGACCGCTTGTTGGCGCCGAGCAGCAGCGCGCCGACGATCGTGGCGCCCGACCGCGATACGCCGGGGATCATCGCGAGGCACTGGAACAGGCCGATCTTCAGCGCCATCGGCAGCGGGAACTCCAGCACGTCGTGGTACTTCGGCGCCTCCGGTCGCCGGTCGACCCAGATCAGCACGATCCCGCCGAGAATCAGCATGACCGAGATCAGCGTCGGGCTTTCGAACAGCACCGTCTTGATGAAGTCATGCGCGAAGGCGCCGACGGCGACCGCCGGCAGGAACGCCACCAGCACCGCGCTGATGAACCGCCGCGCGACCGGATCGGTCGGCGCCGCCTTCGCGAGGTCCAGCAGCTTGACCGAATAGACCGACAGGATCGCGAGGATCGCGCCGAGCTGGATCAGCACCTCGAAGGTCTTGCCGGTCGATTCGAACCCGAGGAAATGCCCGGCGAGCAGGATATGCCCGGTCGAGGACACCGGAATGAATTCGGTCAGCCCTTCGAGAACCCCGAGAAGGGCGGCGTCAAAAATCGACTGGGTCATCGTTCAGGTCCGCAGCCGCGCCGCGGATTCCTGGATCGTGTTGAACTGGCCGTTCGGCCGGAACGGATACAGATACTCCGGCAGCACCGCCGCCATCGCGGTCGGCGCGATCCCGAGATCCGCCAGACCCTTCGCGCCGGGCGCCACCACGTTGTCGCGGCGCAGCAGCTTCACCTGATCGCGGGTGATCAGCGTATTGGTGAACAGCCCCAGGCTCAGCCGCTGCGCGACGTCGAGCCCCCAGGCCTGCGCGCGGGCGAGGAACATCGGCACGGCCAACACCAGCCGCCGCCGGCGGATGACGCCCAGCATCCGCTCCATCAGCCCGCGAAAGCTCTCGACCTCCGGGCCGCCCAGCTCGAACACCCCGGGCGCGGCGCCGCCCGACGCCGCGACTTCGGCGGCTTCGGCCACGTCGCCGACATAGACCGGCTGGAACCTCGTCTCCGGCGCGATCACCGGCAGCACCGGCGACAGCCGCGCCATGCGGGCGAACCGGTTGAAGAACTGGTCCTCGGCCCCGAACACGATCGACGGCCGCAGGATCACCGCCCCGGGGAACGCCGCCAGCACCGCGGCCTCGCCCTCGGCCTTGGACCGCCCGTACAGGCTGTCGCTCGCCGGATCCGCGCCGATCGCCGAGACATGCACCAGCCGCGTCACCCCTTCGGCCGCCGCGATCCGCGCCACCCGGCCGGCGCCCTCGGTCTGCACCGCGGCGAAGACCTGCTTGCCCTGTTCGACCAGGATGCCGACGCAGTTGATCACCGCGTCCGCCCCGGCGATGGCGCGGCGCGTCGAGGCCTCGTCGCGGATGTTCGCCTGCACCGGCTCGACCTGGCCGACCCCGCCGTAGGTGCGCACGAACAGCGCCTCGTTCGGCCGCCGCACCGCCACCCGCACCCGCCAGCCCGCCCGCGCCATGCGCTGGGCCACATAGCGTCCGATGAACCCCGAGCCGCCGAAGATCGTCACGATAGGCGCCGGATCGGACATCGCACAGTTCTCCATACGCTATACGCTACCCCACCGGGAGTAGCGCCAAGCGCCGCGGCGGACAAGTTTCATTTCCGCGACGCGTCACGCGATCGAGATCAGGCTGGTCCTGGCGCGCGAGCGGAGCTCGATCCGCAGCGTCACGATCGCCACCGCGATCCAGGTCCCGTGAAACGCCACCCCGGCCAGCACCACGACGAGGCCGGGAACCGGTCCGATCGCCGCGCGGTGCAGGAACTCCGCCCAGCTGCCGACCGCGGTCGGATGGATCGCGAGCTTGCCGTAGTAGGCCACCGCCTGCACGACGAGGATATAGGCGTAGTTCTTGCGCAACCGGCGTCCGACGGCGCGGAGCTGGCTGATATGAAACCGCGGGTCGACATAGTCATGCGCCAGCAGGGTGTTCCACTTGCCGTCCATATGCACGCCCTCGCCGCGCAGCAGCGGACCGTAGATGTCGGTCTCCATCAGCCGGCAGCGCGCCCGCCAGACGTTGAAGTAGCGATAGCGCCGCGCCTCGAACATGAGGAACACCACCACCAGCAGCCCGACGAGGATCAGCGGCAGCGGCGAGGCCTCGGGACCCGCGTAGGTCAGCGACAGCGCGAGGCCGGTGGTCACCACCGCCCAGTTCGTCGTGTGATCGAGCCGGCTCCGCCAGATCGTGCTGCGATAGACCTCGCCGCGGTAGAGATGCGCCAGCGCGCCCAGCTCCGCGGGATCGAAATGCCTGTGCGTCGCGGGCGGAGCCGCGCTCGCGGTGTCGGTCG
>CAYTMB010000071.1:3462-10131 GCA_964438465.1 uncultured Rhodovulum sp.
GTCGCGGGCGGAGCCGCGCTCGCGGTGTCGGTCGTCATGACGCGTCCCCCACGGTTTTTGCAAGTATGCCACCGCAGGGCGATCCGACGCAAAGGAAGCGTCCGAACGGCCGCGGCGATCGACCTGCGCTTGAAACGGCCCCGGCCGCAGAGTATTGCCGCGGGGCGGGGTTTCCGGAGGCGAGCACACGATGAACACCAGCGATCCGCAGCTTCTGGTCACGACCGACTGGCTGGCGGCGCATCTGGGCGCGCCGGATCTGCGGGTGCTCGACGCCAGCTGGCACATGCCCGACGCCGGCCGCGACGCCCGCGCCGAGTTCGAGGCCGGCCACATCCCCGGCGCGCGCTTCTTCGACATCGACGCGATCTCCGACGACCAGTCGAGCCTGCCGCACATGACGCCGCCGGTGGAGAAGTTCGTCAGCCGGATGCGCGCGATGGGCGTCGGCGACGGCCACCGCGTGGTGGTCTACGACAGCGCCGGCCTGTTCAGCGCGGCCCGGGTCTGGTGGCTGTTCCGCCTGTTCGGCAAGGCCGATGTCGCCGTGCTCGACGGCGGCCTGCCGAAATGGAAGGCCGAGGGCCGCGCGCTGGAGGACGGCTGGCCCGTGCTGCGCGACCGCCACTTCACCGCGCGCCGCGACGCCGGCCTCGTGCGCGACGTGACCCAGGTCGCCGCGACCTCCAAGCTCGGCGACGCCCAGATCGTCGACGCGCGCTCGCCCGCCCGGTTCCGCGGCGACGAGCCCGAGCCGCGGCCCGGGCTGCGCTCGGGGCATGTGCCGGGCGCGCGCAACGTGCATTACGCGACGCTGCTCAACCCCGACGGCACGATGAAGGACGAAGCCGGCCTGCGCGCGGCCTTCGCGGCGGCCGGGGTCGATGTCGACAAACCCGCGATCACCACCTGCGGCTCCGGGATAACCGCCGCGATCCTCAGCCTCGCGCTCGAGCGGCTCGGCAACCGGCGGCACGCGCTCTACGACGGCTCCTGGGCGGAATGGGGGGCCTATCCCGACCTGAAGGTGGAGCTCGGACCCGCGCGATGATGCATCGGGCCGGCGAACGGGTCGACTACGTCGTGACCTTCCTCGAAATGGACGGCCGCCCGGGCTATCCGCGGCCGTCCATGCCCTCCGGACCGGTCTCGGCGCTGATCTCGGCCGAGGCGCCGCCGCGCTGGTACTTCCTCGGGCTCTACGACGCCGTAGGCGCCGCGTACGAATGGACCGACCAGCACGAGCGGCCGCAGGCCGAGGTCGAGGCCTTCCTCCGCGACCCGGCGGTGACGCTCTACACCCTGATGCGCGCGGGCTGGCCGCACGGCTTCTTCGTCCTCGACACCCGCACCGCCGGAACCTGCGATCTTGCCTATTTCGGCCTCGTCCCGGAGGCGGTCGGGCGCGGGCTCGGAACCTTCCTGCTGCACACCGCGGTCCACATGGCCTGGGACCGGCCCGGCGTCGCGCAAGTGACGGTCAACACCAATTCGCTCGACCACCCCCGCGCCTTGCCGCTCTATCAGCGCGCGGGATTCGAGCCGGTGCGCCGCGAGACCCGCAGCCGCGTGCTGACCCGCGACCGCAACATGATCGGGGCCTGAGCCCCCGCGAGGAGACCGCCATGCTCGAGGCCCTGAAGCCGCAGCCCGCCGACAAGATCATCGAACTGATCGGCCTCTACGCCGCCGATCCGCGCGCCGACAAGGTCGATCTCGGCGTCGGCGTCTACAAGGACGCGCAGGGCCGCACCCCGGTCATGCGCGCGGTCAAGGCCGCCGAGGCGCGGCTGCTCGAGACCCAGACGACCAAGTCCTACGTCGGCCTGCTCGGCGATCTCTCCTTTCTCGACGCGATGCGCGGGCTGATCTTCGGCGACGCCGTTCCCGCCGACCGGATCGCCGGCGCGCAGACCCCGGGCGGAACCGGCGCGGTGCGCCAGCTGCTGGAGCTGGTCCGGCTCGGCAATCCCGAGGCGCGGGTCTGGATCTCGAAGCCGACCTGGCCGAACCATCCGGCGATCCTCGCCTATCTCGGCATCCCGACGATGACCTACCGCTATTTCGACCCCGCGACGAAGGGCGTCGATCTCGCCGGCATGCTCGCCGATCTCGACGGGCTGCGCCCCGGCGACGTGGTGCTGCTGCACGGCTGCTGCCACAACCCGACCGGCGCCAACCTGTCGATGGAGGACTGGCGCGCGCTCAGCCAGCTGTTCGTCGCGCGCGGCGTCGTGCCGATGATCGACCTCGCCTACCAGGGCTTCGGCGACGGCCTCGACGCCGACGTCGCGGGCCTGCGCTACATGGCGGGCCAGGTCCCCGAGATGCTGCTGGCGGCGAGCTGCTCGAAGAACTTCGGGCTCTACCGCGACCGCGTCGGCGCCGCCTTCGCCATCGCCTCGGCGCCGAACCTCGCCGCGGTCGCCAAGGCCAACCTCGCGATGCTGAACCGGATGAACTACTCCTTCCCGCCCGACCACGGCGCCAAGGTCGTCGAGATCATCCTCGGCGACGCCGCGCTCAGGGCCGACTGGATGGCCGAGCTCGAAGGCATGCGCCAGACCATGCTCGGCCTGCGCACCGGCCTCGCGGAGGCGCTGCGCCGCGCGACCAATTCCGACCGCTTCGACTTCATCGCGAAACATCGCGGCATGTTCTCGCTGACCGGCGCCAGCCCCGGGCAGGTGGCCGCGCTGCGCGCCGATCACGGCGTCTACATGGTCGGCGACAGCCGGATCAACGTCGCCGGCCTGCCCGCGCAGGGGCTCGACCGTCTCGCCGCGGCCATCGCCGCGGTCGGCGCCTGAGCGCCTTGGCGCCGCCCTGGATCACCGCCGCCGCGGTCGAGGGCCGGCTCGACTGGCTGCGGCTGGCCGACGCGCTCGCCGAGGGCCACCGCGGCCCGCAGCCTGCGGTCCGCGACCAGTTCGTCTCCCGCGGCGCCGACACGCTCCTGTCGCGGGCGGCCTGGATCGACGGCATGGGCGTCGCGGTCAAGTCGGTCACGGTGATGCCGGGCAACGCCGCCCGCGGCCTGCCGAGCGTGCACGGCGCGCTGGTGCTGTTCGAGGACGCCACCGGTCAGGTCGAAGCGGTGATCGACAGCGCCCTGGTGACCAGATGGAAGACCGCCGGCGATTCGATCCTCGGCGCGCGGCTGCTGGCGCGGCCCGACTCGCGCCGGTTGCTGATCCTCGGGGCGGGAACGCTGGCCGCGTCGCTGGTCGAGGCCTACCGCGCCGCCTTCCCGGGCATCGCGGTGTCGATCTGGAACCGCACGCCGGCGCGGGCGCAGGCGCTGGCGGATGCGACCGGCGCCACGGCGGTCACGGATCTCCCCGCGGCGGTGGCCGCGGCGGACATCGTCGCGGGCGCCACGATGACCAGCGCGCCGGTGCTGGAAGGCGCCTGGCTGCGCCCGGGCCAGCACCTCGACCTGATCGGCGCCTACAAGGCCGACATGCGCGAGGCCGACGACGCCTGTCTGCGCCGGGCGCGGATCTTCGTCGACAGCTTCGAGACCACGCTCGAACACATCGGCGAGCTGAAGGATCCGCTGGCGCGCGGCGTGATCGCGCGGACCGACGTGCTGGGCGACCTGCGCGACCTGGTGGCGGGACGGGTCGGGCGGCGCGACCCGGCGGAGATCACGCTGTTCAAGAACGGCGGCGGCGCGCATCTCGACCTGATGACCGCCCGGGTGATCCTCGCCGCCTGGCGCGAGGGCCGGGACGAAGCCTGACCGTCGGGGGCGGACGGCCATCCAAGGCTCGAAACCCGCCCGGACCACTTCGCCGGAGGGATAAAGGCCGGGTGGCGCCGACCGCTCGTCTCCACGGCCGCCCGAAGCAGGAGGACCCATGCGCGACGAAACCGGAGCTTTCGAGGCCTCGCTGCGCGCCGCCATCGACGGCAAGACCAAGCCGCCCGGCGCCCTCGGCCGCATCGAGGATCTGGCCGCGCAGATCGCCCGGCTCCAGCACAGCCTCGCGCCGCGCATGGCCGCCTGCAGCCTCACCATCTTCGCGGCCGACCACGGCGTCGCCGCCGAGGGGGTGTCCGCCTATCCCCAGGCCGTCACCCGCGAGATGCTGCGCAACTTCCTCGCCGGCGGCGCCGCCTCGACCGTGTTCGCCGCCGGCCTCGGCGTGCCGGTCGCCGTCGTCGACGCCGGCGTGGCCGGCGACCCGCTCGCGGACCCCGCCCTCGTCGCGCGCCGCATCGGCCCGGGCACCGCGAACTTCCTCCACGGCCCCGCCATGTCGCCCGACCGCTGCGCCGCCGCGCTCGAGGCCGGCCGCGCCCTCGGGGCCCGCGCCCCCGGCGAGGCCGCGGCCTTCGGCGAGATGGGCATCGCCAACACCGCCGCCGCCGCCGCGGTCGCGCACAAGCTGACCGGGCTGCCCCTCGCGGCCCTCGTCGGCCGCGGAACCGGCCTCGACGACGCCGGCCTCGCGCGCAAGCTCGACGTCCTGACCCGCGCCGCGGCCCGCACCCCCGAGCGCCTCGGTCCCGCCGAGGCGCTGGCCGACTGCGGCGGCTTCGAGATCGCCATGATGGCGGGCGCGATGCAGGGCGCCGCCGCCGCCCGCAAGCTCGTGCTGGTCGACGGCTTCATCGCCACCGTCGCCGCCCTCGCCGCCGAGGCGCTCGATCCCGCCATCCGCCCGGCGCTGGTCTTCGCCCACCGCTCCGCCGAGGCCGGCCACGGCCCGCTGCTCGACCGCATGGCCGCCCGTCCGCTGCTCGCGCTCGACATGCGCCTCGGCGAGGGGACCGGCGCGCTGCTCGCCTGGCCGCTGGTCCGCGCCGCCGCCGCCATGTTGCGCGAGATGGCCAGCTTCGAGAGCGCCGGGGTCAGCCGGACGTGAAGGCGCGGCTCGCCGAGGAATGGGCGGTCTTCCTGCTGGCGGCGCAGTTCCTCACCCGGCTGCCGCTGCCCGCCGAGCTCGGCCATACGCCCGCCCGCATGGCCGCCACCCCGCGCTGGTATCCCGGCGTCGGCGTGCTGGTCGGCGCGCTGGCCGGCCTCGCCTTCTGGCTCGCCGCCCTGATCTGGCCGCCCGCGCTCGCCGCGCTGGTCGCCACCGCCGCCGGCCTGCTGCTCACCGGCGCCTTCCACGAGGACGGTTTCGCCGACGCCTGCGACGGCCTCGGCGGCGGCGCGACGCGCGCCCGGGCGCTGGAGATCATGCGCGACAGCCGCATCGGCGCCTACGGCGCCGCCGGCCTCGGCCTGATGCTGGCCGCCAAGGTCATGGCCCTCGCCGCCCTGCCCGTCGCCGCCGTCCCGCTCGCGCTCGTCGCCGGCCACGCCGCCAGCCGCGCCTCGGCGGTGGCGGTGATCGCCACCAGCCGCTACGTCCGCGACCACGGGACCGGCAAGCCGCTGGCGGCCGGCATCGGCCCGCGCGGCCTCGCCCTCGCGCTCGCCACCGGCGGGCTCGCCGTCCTCGCCCTCGCGCTGGTCCTGCCGCCCCTCGCCGTCGCCGGCGCCCTCGTCGGCCTTGTCGCCGGCCATCTCGCCATGCGCGCCCGCTTCGAGAAACGCCTCGGCGGCTACACCGGCGACTGCCTCGGTGCGGTGCAGCAGACCAGCGAGACCGGCCTCTATCTCGGCGTGCTGGCGTGCCTGTGATCCTGCTGCGCCACACCCGCCCCGCAAGCGCGGAGGGCCTCTGCTACGGCCGCACCGACCTCGGCCTCGCCGCGGATTTCGAGCCGGCGCTGGCCGCGATCCTCGCCGGCCTGCCGCCCGTCGCCGCCGTCGCCACCAGCCCGCTGTCGCGCTGCCGCCGTCTCGCCGCGCGGATCGCCGCCGCGCGCGGACTGCCGCTGGCCGAGGACGCCCGGCTGGTCGAGATGGACTTCGGCGCCTGGGAGGGCCGGCCCTGGACCGCGCTGCCGCGCGCCGAACTCGACGCCTGGGCGGCGGATTTCCACCACGCCCGACCCCACGGCGGCGAGAGCGTCGCGATGCTGGCCGCGCGGGTCGGCGCGGCGCTGGCGGAGGTCGCCCCAGACGGCCCCGCCGTGCTCTGGGTCAGCCACTCCGGCGTGGCGCGGGCGGCCTGCGCCGCGCTCGACCGCCCGCCCGGCTGGGAGACGCAGCTCGGTTTCGGCGCCTGGCTGGACCTCGCGCCGCCGCGCCGTTGACAGCGCCCGCCCCTGCCACGATTGTCCCCCCGCACGCAGGGCGGAGGGGAGGCCGGCGATGGACGAGACGATCGGCACGGTCGCGGAGCGGACCATCCACGGCGTCGCCGCGGTGCAGGCGGCCGCCTCGCAGCCGTTGTTCGAGGTGGCGATCGGCACGCTGGGGCTCGTCGTCGTCATCTTCGTGCACGGCTTCCTGATGAGCGCGATCTCGCGCCGCTTCAACCGGAGCTGGGTCCGCATCGACACGCCGGGGCGCGCCAAGTTCTGGCGCTCGGACCTGCTGGTCGCGGGGGTGATCACCGCCTTCGTGGCGGCGCATCTCCTCGCCACGCTGATCTGGTCGGTGCCGATGCAGTATTTCGGCCTGATCCCCGACATGCGCGACTGCTACTATTTCGTGCTCCAGTGCTACACGACGCTCGGCATGAGCGTGATCACCCTGCCCGAGGAATGGCGGCTGCTGGGACCGGTGATCGGCATGTCGGGGCTGTTCACCTTCGGCTGGAC